>JBAYOI010000006.1:0-37425 GCA_041678365.1 Pigmentiphaga sp.
CCTGAAAGAGCGCGGCAAACCGCAAGCCGTAGGCAGCGGAAGGTCCAACGCCCAACCACGATACCCACCAATCATGCGCCGCCGCCAGCGTGCTCGCCAGCAGCATCCAAGCGATCCAATGCTGCCTGGCGTCGCCCCGATGCCGGTAAGCTTGCCCCAAGTGCCAGCCGCTTTGCGCCAACAGCCAGACCGTTTCAACAACATACCAAGCAAGGAGAATCCGCCAATCGGTGGTCAGCCAGGCGGCGGACAAGGCCAGGCACGAAGCCAGCAGCATCCAGCGCACGCGCAAGCGGAGCCAACCCGGCAACGCCGCTTGTGAGCTGGATTTGGCGGCATGCCGGGCCAACAGCAGCATGCCATACAGCGCGCCATTGCGGGCCAGCAAAACCAGGGCGCCCCACAAGGGCCACGACAAGGGAACGAACTGGACGCTGGCGTCCGCCAGATAGAAGGCCCAGCTCAAGGTGGTCAGACCCGCATACAGATAAAAAACGTCACGCCGACCGCCACCGCCCCGCCCGGGCCACACGCGCTGCGTGCGCCACAACAACATGGCAACCAGTCCCACCAGCACGCACAAGGCCATCAGGAACACCGACCCCAGCAAGATGCGCCAGACGTAGGCTGACGCATATTGCTGATTCCGTACCTGGCTGGCGGGCCCGATCAGCACTTCCGATAGACCGGCATGCCTGCCCGGGTCGGCGCTCAGCACAATACGTAGGACATTGCCCTCGGACTTGAGCAGATTCTGCGGCACGGGAATGAACCGGGGCGCCTTGGCATAGTCAGCGCCATTGAAATCAGACAATCGGCCGTAATGCGCCAGCAAATGATTGTTCAAGTAAATGTCGGCGCGGTTGCCGATGCGGACGAAATACAGTCCATAAGGCTCGTCAACCTTGTTCTCGGCATTGAAAACAGCCTCCAGGACAGCCGTACCCGCGCCTTTTTTGTTCAAGCCTTCGTCCCAGTCCCAGGGCAGCGCGACGCTGGCTGGCTCGGCGCCCTGCTGGCTCAGCGTGGCTGCGGTCAAGCGGATCGCGGCAGCCTGCACCGACGCGCTGGCCGATCCAAGCAGCAGCAGGCAGACCATGAGCAGGCCTATCCGCCACCACCCCCAGCGCAGGGGAGTCAAGCTACTTGCCAATCGTCAACAGCCCCAGCCTGCAAGCCTCGAACACCGCCTCGCCACGGGAGCGCACCGCCAGCTTGCGATACAGGCTTTTGATATGGCTTTGCACCGTGTTGACACTGACATCCAGCAGCGATGCGATTTCACGATAGGAGAAGCCCCGGGACAGCATGCTCAGCACGCTCTGTTCACGGGGCGACAAACTCAGGGCCCCACTGGCGCCCTGGGTGTCTTGCGCATCGGCCGCCTTGCCCGGGCCGTCCACCACGGAGAAACCGGGTACCTGCCGGTAAGCCGCCAACATGCGCCGTGCAATCAGCGGCGTCATGCTGGCGCCACCGGCCTTCACGGTCAGCACCGCTTCCACCAGTTCAGCGGCCGACACATCTTTAAGGATATAACCCACGGCACCCGCCTGGATACTTTCCAGAATGCTGTCAACATCGGCAAATACAGTGATGGTCAGGCAGTCACAGTGCGGAAAGCGCCGCAAGGCTTCGGCCATGACTTGCAGGCCCGAGCCATCCGGCAAACGCAAATCGGTCAGCAGCACATCCGGCGGCAACGACGTATCCGCCAAGTCCGCCAGTGCCTGACGGACGGTGCCCGCCTGACCCACGACGTCAAAACCGTCGTGCGCTTGCAAGCTGCCGACGAAGAATTCGCGCGTCTTGGCATCGTCTTCGAGCACCCATATCCGCCACGGCGGTGCAATGAAACCCGATGAAGACTCAGCGTGCATAGCGGTTAACCTTACGATAAACCGCCCCTGTCCACAAGTCTTGGACTTGCAACCGAGGGCGGTATTTCAGTCGGAAAGCTCGGCCTCCCTTACACAGCCTGGCTTTCCTCCTCCACCAGAATCAAGATGTCATAAAACGTGCCGCCGGGTTCCTTCCATTCCTCAAGCATGATCATAAAGACCCGACCATCCCCATCTTCATAGACACGCATCCAGGTTGTGCCCTCGTCACCATCGTCAACCTGATTCCATCCATTGGTTGACAGCATGCTCTTAACGTCCGCCGCCGTGGCGGTTTCGCCCGGTACAGGCGAACCGTTCACTTCCACCTGCACATTACCTTCGGCATTGAAGGCAAAAATTTCATCAGTGAGTTCGCATGAGGCAAAGAGCTGGAATTTCTTGCCTTTGAGCTTGTTGAGCTTGTCGTCATCCGTTCCACCCACCGCCGTCGAGTCGGCTGGCAAAATGGCATGATAAATTGAGCCATCAACCTCATTGTCCCGACACAGCACCAGGCCGCCTTCGTCCGGCGTGAAATCGTCTCCGATGAACAGGTAGCGATAACCGGAGCGCTCATCTTTCAGGACAAGACCACCGTTGTCGTCATCATCAAACTCCACGCTGCTGTTGCCCAGCGTGATGACGCCACTCTCCGCGAAGTGCGGGATGACGGTGGTGTGGGCCGAGAGCCAGTCTCCGCCGACATAATCCAAGGTGTAATAGGCGTGGTTGGTATCAACGACTTGCTCGCCGCCGCCGTTTCCGCCCCCATTCCCGCCACCGCCGTTGTTATCTCCATCCCCACCGCAAGCCGCGACGGCCAGCGCGCTCAGTGTCACCAGAAGCCATTTGGAGTAGTTCATTTCGTTCCCCTCTTATTGATTTTCAACGAATAACCAAAAAAAACGGCTCCGCCTGCCCTTGAAGACGCGCCAAGCCTTGATCCGGAGGCCAGCCCCGACCGCGCTGCGCCTTGTCTCCGAATGCCAACTGTAACGTAAGATCTACAAATATTTACATCACATAAACAGGTGATTTCCCCAGGTTTGGAAAAGTGCGAGGCACTTGGCGCCGGTTGTCGATATACCATTCATCCGCGTCTCAGACACATCAACGGTCGTGATTTTCATTGTATTATTTTGTTTCATTTGTGTTGATGAAGAGAACCCCATGACGTCAACATTCATGCGTTTCAGCCTGTTTTCCCTCGTCTCCGCAACGCTGCTGGCTTGCAACAAGGACGGCGGACAGCCTGTCGAGCAAGCATGCGTAGAAAGCGGCCCTTACGCTTGCGCCAGCGGCGAAACCGAGCCTTTATACCCTTTTCAATGGGCGCTGAACTATGAGAACAGTTACTTCAAGGTTTACCCGGACGCGTTCTCCGGCGGACTGGACCTGAATGTTGAGCCGGTGCACAAACTGGGCATCAAGGGCCAGGGGGTCAATGTGCTGGTACTGGACAGCGGCACGGACCTGCATCACGAAGAGTTGACGCCCAATGCCGACCGGTCCCTGTCCTGGAACTTCCTGACCCGCAACAATGACCCCATGCCGGTCACGCTGGATAACGCGGACGGGCCACACGGAACGGTGGTCGCCGGGATCATCGGCGCTGCACAGAACGGCAAGGGCGTGATGGGCATTGCACCCGCGGTACGCCTGGGCGCGGCCAATGTACTTGAATCATGGCAGACGGAACCTAATACTTTTTTCCTGTCTTATGGAAACGCCCCGTGGTCCAGCAAGGCGCATGTCTTCAATGCCTCGTATGGGCTGGACACGCAAAGCATGCCGTATGAATCGGAAACGGACCAGGAGACCTCCTCAATCCGGGGACTCAAGCGCTTGCGTGACGGAAAAGGCGCTATTTTCATCAAGTCGGCGGGCAACTCCTTTGACCTTGGCGACTGCACCCTGAAGGCGGCTTATTATAATTGCACCAATCCCGCCAATGATCCGGCCTCCCTGGAACCCAACGTGATCATCGTCGCCGCGCTGAATGCGCGCGGCCGCGCCAGTAGCTACAGTAGCGCAGGCTCGGTGCTCTGGATCAGCGGCATGGGCGGTGAGTACGCCAGCTATGGTGTTTACGGCGAACCGGCCGGTCCGGACGAAGACGGCCCCACCATTTTCAGCACTGATCTACAGGGCTGTATCCACGGCTACAGCTACATCGGCGCGAACATTCCCTTCAAACGCGGCCAATCCGAGCGCAACGGCATCCAGGACAATCCGAACTGCGACTACACCAGCATGAACGGCACCTCGGCCGCCGCGCCAACCATCACCGGCGTGGCCGCGCTGATGCTGAGCGCCAATCCGGACTTGACCTGGCGCGACGTGCGAGACATCCTGCGGCTCTCGGCACGCAAGGTTGACGCGGACTATCACCGCAGACAGCCCTTCAACGGCAACAAGCCCTATGGCGGCTTGCTCAACCTGAGCACCAACCAGTTGACTGCCCAGCTTGGACAGACGGCGGACATCCATGACGGCGCAAGCGTCGTACCGATGGACCTGGGCTGGCAGCGAAACAGCGCCGGGCTTGATTACTCCAACCGCTATGGTTTTGGTGTGCCCGATACCCTGCGTGCCGTCACGTTGGCGCAAGCATATGCAAGCGCGCCCAGCCTGAGTCGAGGTGGAGACGTCAACATTCCTGATTTCGCGCCAGTTGCCTATTGGCACAGCGAAAATGTGGCGCCCGATCCGGACCTGGACGCGGCGCCCGCCCGCATCGGACCGTTCCCCTACCAGCGCATTACTTCTATCGGCACGCTGTCTTCCCCGGCGCAGACTGTTGACCAGTTCCAGGTCCGCTTGTCCGGAATCAACGTCTGCCTGGGTTCCTTGGGGATCGCCGTCAAATCGCCGTCGGGCACGGTCTCCTTGCTGAAGCTGCCCGAAGACCACTTCAAACAGCAAGCCTGGGACTCCTTCGAAGACTACGGTCTGGGCAGCTTTGCCTTTTATGGAGAAGCGGCGCAAGGCGACTGGGAAATCTTTGCCCTGGCCTCCAACCCCATGCTCCCGACCGTTCTTGATGACAGCGGGAACCCGGGAAACGATGAGACGGAATTCTGCACGGACACCCCGCCGAACTTTCACTTTTATGCCGAGGCGCGCATCATAGGCCAGTAGTGGAAGCCGCGCCATTCATTGAACAGGAACAGGCAACATGAAAAAATCGATCATTCTCGGGCTGATCCTGACATCGCTAGCCGTGCTCGGCCAAGCAACAGACCTGCCCAACCCTGGCCAGAAGCTCACCAAAAAGCAAATTGCGGCCTGGGGCGATCTGCCCGCCTACCAGATCGGCAAGAGCCAGTTTCGGGTGCTGCCCGTGAAGCCGGACGGTACCGAGGCAACGCTGGTCATCAATGCGCAAGGCGTGGTGGGTCTGTCGCGCAATGAAGTGACCATCTCCGGCCTTCCCGCCGAGCAGGTTCAGGCGGGGCTAGGCCAGATCACGCCTCAGCCGCTCTCAATGCAATACTTCGAGCAGGCGGATGTCACGTTCGCGCGTTATGCGGACTTCGGCCAGGCCGTTGCGGGCTTCCATGCCATCCAGGCGGCCTTGCCCGAGGCAACGCTGCGGCTGCCCATCCAATTCAACCGGATTCCCTACTGAGCGGCGTCCTGTGGACGCGGCAAATGCCGTCATCCTCTCCAGGAACGGACCTTGCCGGTGTCCACATGCACGAAATTGCTGCCGGGGTAATAGCCGACCCCGCCCAGCTTCAGGTCCAGCGCCGCGTCGCGCAGTTCCTTGAGCGGCACGCCCGGTATGCGCAGATCCACCGCCTTGCCATCCATGTGCAGGCTGCGCTTGGCCACCCCGCCGCCGCGCGTGGTGCGCAGATGCTCGTTGGTTTTGGGCGAACGGTAGCCGGAGATGATCTGGTAGGGCGAGCGCGCCTTCAACGAGACACGCAGCGCGTGCATGATGTCATACAGCCCCGGGTCCATGCTGCCCACCAAGCCGGAATAATGATCGCGCAGGAAATGATCGAGGTCCGTCAGCGCTTCCGGCACGTAACGGCTGCCGATGGCATAGGTCAAATCGATTTTTTCCCGGGTATGCGTATGGTCCAGGGACAGGTCGCGCCCTGAAGGCGTACCGAGCGTGATGGCTTTGGCAACCATCGGAAACGGGCAAAGCACGGCAATGCCCGACACCGCCGACAAAAAGCGTCGGCGCGTTGAGTGAAGCGCTCCGGCCGATACGGCCGACGCTTCTCCGCCACCATACGGGGGCACCTGCGGTGCCGTATCTAAAACTTGCCTCGCTTGACCTCGCCCTGAAGGGCGAGGCTTGCGCATAGGCGCGTGGTCAGGTTTTCTGGTCATTGGCTTAAACGGGACGCGCGTTGCGCAAGGCTTGCTCAAGCCGCGCATCCTGCTGATAAATGTCAGGGAAAAAGTAGACTTTACCATCGTCTTTTACCACCGCCGTGCTGTAGGCAATCAGCACGGGAATATGCTCATCCAGCCTGAGGGTTCTGGACTTGCCCCCACTCATGGCCGCCTGGATCCGCTCGGGTGTCCAGTCGGGCCGGTTTTTCAGGACGAACTGGGCCAAGGCCACCGGCGCCTCGATGCGAATGCACCCGTGGCTGAAGTCGCGCCGCACGCGCGAAAACAGCTCGGGCGCGGGTGTATGGTGCAAGAAGATATTCTGATCATTGGGGAAGATGAACTTGATGTCGCCCAGCGCGTTGCGCGGCCCCGGACGCTGGCGGATTCGCCACTGCCCTGTCTGGACCGCTTCAATCGCTTCGTCCGTCAGCGTGGTGATGACCTCCCCTTCCCGGGTCACGAACTCAAACCCCTGTTGCGTGAAATAGCCAGGATCACGGCGCAAGCGAGGCAGCGTTTCACGCCGCGCAATCGAAATCGGCACATTCCAGTACGGGCTGAACTCAATGAAACGCATGTCTTCCAGGAAAATCGGCGTCCTCGTATCCAACGCACGTCCCACCACAACACGCATCTCCAATTGCAGATCCACCCCCTGCGCCGTGTGCTCATAGGCGCGCAGGACGAACTCGGGCACGTTGACCACGATCATCCGCGGCCCATACAGCAACGGCGTCCAACGCAGGCGCTCCAAGGTCAGCGCCATCTGCTCGACACGCTGCGCCGGTGAGATATTCAATTGCGCCAGGGTGGCCGGGCCGATCACGCCATCGGGCTCCAGCCCATGGCGCGTCTGGAACCGCTTCACGCCGTCCACCATGTCCGTCTCGTAAAGCGCCAGCCCCGGAACCGTCGGCGCAAGATCACCCAGCGCGGCCAGACGTGCGCCCAGCAAGGACAGCCCCGCATAGGTTCCACCGGGCTTCAATGAGCGGCCGGGCAACGGCGGCAAAGACTGTTGCCAGGCAGGATGATCGCCCAGGTTCCGGTACCCATTCATCGCGGACCGGATCGCGTCATACATCGGCGCCCGTGGCTGAGCAGCGTTCAAAGCCTCGGCCAGGCGCCCTGTCTGTCGCGCCCGCAAGAGATAGCCGTTCGCGTCAAACCGGTCCGAAGGCGGTGCCTTGAATCGATGTTTCAAGACCGCCGGGCTGAGCCTGCCATGATTCAGATCCGACAAATAGCGCTCAAGCGCGGCAGTCAGCTCGGCATCCAATTGCGTCACGGTATCGGGCGCAACCCCTCCTTGCCTGGCCTGCTCAAACGCCTGCGCCAGCGCTTGCGTCCGATAGTCCCGGGGATCCAGGCCCTGCGATGCCGCATCGGCCAGGACATTCAGCGCCGCGTGCGCATCCGGAACGGGCCGCGCATTGACGAACCACGACGGCATCATCGGCGCTGGCGCGATCTGGGTCTCAATCTGGGTCTGGTATTGAAGCTGAAACGGAGTCTGCTCGACGGCTCGCACCACGGGAAGCGGTGCCGTTCTCTCATTGGCGGCGGACAGGTGGACAGGGATGGCGGCCACCGCGATGGCCAGCAGCCCACGAAATAAAGTTGAAGCTCGAAATTTCGTCATGGCGCACACGAAAAAGGATCGAACTTGATTGTCCCATAAGCGCAGGCGGAGGCAAGCGGGCGCCGGGCGCAATGATTGCAGCGCGCCGACCGCATGGCCGACGCGCTTGCTGGCTTAGGCGGGACGAAAGTCCTCGGCCTGGTTGCTGCGGATCGTCAGCGGCGAGATGGCTTCACGCGTTGCCACGAACTCCGGACGCGGGGCCTGATTGCAGAACGGCGCTTCCACCGCATTGCTCAGCGCGTTGTAGACAAAGAACGCATTGGAACGCGGCAGGTGGGTAATGTTGCTGTTCGATCCATGCATCAGGTTGCAGTCGAATATCAGCACGGAACCCGCGGGACCAGCGGTATCCACCAAGCCCCCCTGAGCAGCCAGGCGAGCCAGATTCTCGTCGCTGGGAACGCCGGTTTCCTGAGCCTGGAGCGACATCTGATAGTTGTCTTCCGGGGTCTCCCCTTCGCACACCACATAATGCTTGTGCGAACCGGGAATGACCAGCAAGGGCCCGTTGTGCGGGGTGTTGTCGGTCAAGGAAACGGAAATGCTCAGCGCGCGCGGCAGCGGCATGCCATCTTCGGTATGCCAGGTCTCAAAATCGGAGTGCCAGTAGAACTCCTTGCCATGAAAGCCCGGCTTGTAGTTCATGCGGGTCTGGTGCAGATAGACTTGGTCGCCCAGCAAGTAGGCGGCCAGTCCCGCCAGGCGCTGGTCGGCCGCCAGTCTTGCAAAAACGGCGCTCAGCGCATGCACTTTGAAGATCGAGCGCACCTGGCGTGTGCCTTTCTCGGTGATCACCTCCGGCCGTTCCATGCTTTGCGCGTCATGGCGGAGACGGTCCAGTTCGGCTTGCAGGTTGGCCACTTCTTCGGGGGTGAAGAGGTCGCGCAGCACCAGGAAGCCGTCGCGCTGGTATTGCTCCACCAGGCTGCGGTCAAGGGGCGGCTGGGCGCTGTCTGACGCCCAGACTGCCGGGTGTTTGCGCGGAACGATATTTCCTTTCAGCCCACCGCGCGAAGGGTAGAGATCCTCGCGGACCTCCTCTCGTGTGAGGGTTGCTGTTTTCATGGCTCAGCTCTCGATGACTTCTGCTTCCAGAGGATAGGCGCCCGATGCGTCATGCACTTCCTTGCCGTTGAGCGGCGGGTTGAAGACGCAGGCGCAGGTGATTTCCTTATGGGCGCGCAGGATATGGCGATCATGCTTGTCCAGGACGTACAGCGTGCCTGGCGCCAGCGTGTGCACCTTGCCGTCGTCCAGGTTCTCAAGCTCGCCTTCACCGCTGATGATGTAGACCGCTTCGAAGTGGTTCTGGTAATGCATGGGCGTTTCCGTTCCCGTATACAGGGTGGTGATGTGGAACGAAAAGCCGACGTCGTCATTCTTCAGCAGCAGTCGGCAACTGTCCCAAGTGCTGGACTTCACCAGCCGGTCAGTCTGCCTGCATGCTTCAAGTGTGCGAACGATCATGTCTGTATTTCCTATTTCTTTCAATCTTCGGGGTTTGGCTCAAGGGCACGCTCAAGCCGCCAGGCTGAGGTCCTGCTTGAGCACGTGGCGGACGCTGCGCTCCAGAATGTCCAGGCCCGTATTCAGGTCTTCGTCGCTGATCACCAGCGGGCAAAGAATCTTGACGACTTCAGAGTCGGGGCCGCTGGTTTCAATAACCAGGCCGTCGTCAAAGCAGCGGCGCACGATTTTCTCGGCCAGTTCGCCGTCGCGGCAGCTGATGCCCTGCATCATGCCGCGGCCCTTGGTGTGGAAGACGCCCTTGCCGCCCAGCGCCGCAATGCGCTCCAGCCGCTTGGACAGCAGCGCGCCCTTGCGCTGCACTTCCTTGGCGAACGCATCGTCCTTCCAGTAGGTTTCAATCGCCGCGCGGGCGGTGATGAAAGCGTGGTTATTGCCACGGAAGGTGCCGTTGTGCTCGCCAGGCGACCATTTGTCATGTTCCGGCTTCAGCAGCACCAGGGCGAAAGGCAAGCCAAAGCCCGAGAGCGACTTCGACAGCGTAACGATGTCCGGTGAAATACCGGCCGACTCAAAGCTGAAGAAGGAGCCCGTGCGGCCGCAGCCCGCTTGAATATCGTCAATAATGAGCAGAATGCCGTGGCGGCGGCAAAGGGTTTCCAGGGATTTCAGCCAGCGCGCCCCGGCCACATTCAGCCCCCCTTCGCCCTGCACCGTCTCAACAATGACAGCCGCCGGCGCATCCACGCCGCTGGAGGCATCGCCCAGCATCTTGTCGAGCAGGCGGGTCGAGTCCAGCCCGCCGTCCAGATAACCGTCATAGGGAATACGGGTCACGCCGCCCAGCGCCACGCCGCAGCCGCCGCGATGATGCTGATTGCCGGTGGCGGCAGCCGCGCCCAAGGATACCCCGTGGAACCCGTTGGTGAAGGCGATGATGTTCTGGCGGCCGGTGACCTTGCGCGCCAGCTTCATCGCGGCTTCCACGGCATTGGTGCCGGTCGGGCCGGTGAACTGCATCCGGTAGTTCATCTTGCGCGGGGACAGGATGTATTGCTGGAAAGCGTCCAGGAAATCAGCCTTGGCACGCGTGCACATGTCCAGGCCGTGCGCAATGCCGTCGCTGGCGATGTAGTCCAGCAGCGCTTTCTTGCACTCGGCGTTGTTGTGGCCATAGTTCAGCGTACCGGCGCCAGCCAGAAAGTCGATGTAGCGTCTGCCGTCGGTATCGTAGAGGGCGGCGCCTTCGGCGCGGTCAAAAACGACGGGGAAGGATCTGGCATACGAACGGACATTCGATTCCAGTTTTTCGAAGGTGATCATGAGATGTTTCCTCTTAGCGTGTTGGTTCGAGGCGGGCGGACTGCAACGCGGCTGGCAGGCAGCTGCGCGCAGAAGGATGAAGGGGAGCAGCGACGTCGGCATTGCCCGGGAGGGCCGACGTCGGACAAGGTGCGCGCACGTGCGCTGTGCGCCCCTCGGAGAAGGGAAAACTAGGTAGGCAATTCCGCCGCGATTTCAAACGGACCGATGCGCACCAGGTGCTCATCGTCATGCCGACCCTGAAAGTGGCGCTCGCGTTCAAAGTGCACCTGGCTTGAGGTGGGGGCGCCGTGCTGGCGCGCCCAGGACTCGAACAAGGCCCACGATGCCTGGTTTCCAGGCGTGATCGTGGTGTTGACATAGCGGACATCCTGGCACGCGGGCCGCATCAGAATATCATCCAGCATCCGACTGGCCAGCCGTTGGCCGCGCGCCGCTTCGGCAACGGCAACCTGCCAAACAAAAAGGGTGTCGGGCTGACCAGGGGGGAGATAGGCGGAGATGAAGCCAAGCAGATGTTCCTGGCCCTGGCTGTCTGAGTGGACCGCGGCGACGGACGTCCCGCTGAAATGCGTGCAATGCAAAAGATTGCAGTAGAGGGAATTGGGATCCAGCGGCGGGCAATCTGCAACGAGCTGATGCAATGTTGCAGCATCGTCGGCAGTGGGCGGCCGCAGCAAGATGGCCGGTTTTTGTATGCCTTGAATCATGTAATGACGGAGGTTTCGACTGGCACTGTCGCCCTCTTTGTTGATTGGACGCCAAGAAGTGTAGCACAAATGATTAGAGCGCGAATGAATTCTTATTATTTTAATTGTATTTTTCAAGGAAAGGTGATACGGAATCATCGACAAAAAGCCGCAATCAAGACGGCGCCCGGGCTGGACACGCTTCGCTTAGGCGGAGCACCCTGCCCTTGATCGGACGTTGATCCCGCTGTCATGTTTCTGCCATCTCCGTGACATATCAGAATCATTTTTCTATGACTCAATACAGGTCATGGATATGTCACATCTTTCTCAAGTGCCTGAAGTCGACCTCGACATCAACCACTACCGCACGATCTGGATTTCCGACGTGCACCTTGGAACCGCAGGTTGCCAGGCGGAACGCCTGCTCGACTTCCTTCGATGCAATGACGCCGATACCTTCTATCTGGTGGGCGACATCGTGGATGGATGGCAATTGAAAAAACGCTGGAACTGGCCGCAGGCCCACAACGACGTGGTTCAGAAAATGTTGCGCAAAGTCCGGAAAGGCGCCCGCGTCGTTTACATTCCCGGCAACCACGACGAATTCGCGCGCCAATACGATCAGCATTTTTTTGGCGGCATCGAGGTCATGCTCGAAGCCGAGCACAAAACAGCCGATGGACGCCGCCTGTGGGTCACCCATGGAGACCAGTACGACGGCGTCATCCAATATGCAAAATGGCTGGCCTACCTCGGCGATCGCCTGTATACCTTCATCCTGATGCTGAACCACTGGTTCAACCGGCTGCGCAACCGGCTTGGCCTGCGCTACTGGTCCTTGTCGCAATACTTGAAACACAAGGTCAAGGATGCCGTGTCCTTTATTTCCAAATACGAACAGGTCATCATCACGGAAGCCCGCAGGCGCAACTATGACGGCGTGGTTTGCGGCCACATCCACAAAGCCGAGCTGCGCGAAGTGGACGGCATTCTCTATTGCAACGACGGCGACTGGGTGGAGAGCCTGACCGCGCTGGTGGAGCACCACGACGGGCGCCTGGAATTGATTGATTGGAGTTATCGGGACAAGCCCTGATGAAGCTGCTTCTCGTCACTGACGCCTGGTCTCCCCAAGTCAACGGCGTGGTTTTCACCCTGAGCCAGACCTGCCGTGAGCTGGCGCGCATGGGGCACCAGGTCGAGGTCATCCAACCGGGCCTGTTTCAATCGCTGCCCTGCCCCAGCTACCCGGAAATCCGCTTGTCCGTGGCCACCCCGGGCAGGCTGCATCGATTGATCTCCGACCATGCACCGGACGCGGTCCATCTTGCCACCGAAGGCCCGCTGGGTCTGGCCGCGCGACGCAGCCTGCTGCGCATGGGTCTGCCTTTCACCACGGCTTATCACACCCGCTTTCCAGAATACCTGCACGCTCGGACGCAACTGCCGCTTTCCTTGAGCTACCGCTGGTTGAAACGCTTCCATGGCGCGGCAGTCCGCACCATGGCACCCACCGCGGGTGTCCGCGACGAACTGCTCGGTCAAGGATTTGATCCGTCAAAGGTGGTCATCTGGCCGCGCGGCGTGGACCTGGAGCTGTTTCGGCCCGACCCGCCGCCTGGCGACGCGCCCTTGCCCAAGCCGAATGGCCCCGTCTTCCTGTATGCCGGACGCGTTGCGGTGGAAAAAAACCTTGAAGCTTTCCTGAGTCTGGATCTACCCGGCGAGAAATGGGTGGCGGGAGGCGGCCCCGCGCTGGACACCTTGAAAGCGCGCTATCCGCAGGTGCGTTTCCTCGGCCCGCAACCCCATGACGAACTTGCCCGCTATTACCGTCATGCCAGTGTCTTCGTCTTCCCCAGCCAGACGGACACCTTCGGCCTGGTGCTGCTGGAGGCCATGGCCTGCGGCTGCCCGGTGGCCGCGCTGCCTGCGCGCTCAACCGAGGACGTGCTGGCGGGTTCCGGTGCGGGGGTGATTGACCGGGACCTGCGCCAGGCCTGCCTGCAAGCGCTGCGGATCCCCCGGGAAGCGCCGGTCCGCCATGCCCAGCGTTTTTCCTGGGCGGCGGCAACCGATCGGTTCTTCAGCTATTTGCAGCCCTTTCCGCCGTTGGCGTCGGGCCGGTAGAATAGAAACGCGCTTCGCCCAACCCAACTACGCCGACGATAACCCGTTCTTTGCTGGCGACCTCTGCATGAACACCAGACTTTTATTTCTTCCCGGCGCTTCCGGCAACACGGCCTTCTGGGAACCGGTAGCCAGCAGACTGGCGTTCTCGGATAAAAAATGGCCCCCCCACGCTGCGCTGCCCCCAAAGGAGGCGCTTTTTATCTTGGGGCGGCCCGGCGATAAAAAAAATCCACCTTGACTGGCCCGGCTTTGGGCCCACCCCCGCCCATCCAGACATCAACAGCTTCGATGATTTGGTCAAGCGGGTGATAGATCGCATCAACAGCCCTACCGTACTGATCGCGCAATCGATGGGAGGGGTGATTGCCATGCTTGCCGCCCTTGCCAAGCCTCAGTGGGTCACGCATTTGGTGCTGACCGCGACCTCGGGCGGCCTGGATATGGCGCGATTTGACGCGGAAGATTGGCGTCCCGATTTCTCCGACGAATACCCCTTCGTGCCGGACTGGTTCGCACGCTATCAGCACGACCTTACGCCGCGCCTGGCCGAGCTGATCATGCCAACACTGCTTGTTTGGGGAGATTCGGATCCAATCAGCCCCGTGGCAGTGGGACGGGAACTGGCGCTGCGCTTGCCCAATGCGACCCTGCATATTGTTCCGGGTGGCGGCCACGATGTGGCGCACCGGCTCCCGGATGAAGTCGCGAGAAAAATTGATGCGTGCTTGGAGTGAGATTATTTCTTCATGGCACGACTTCCAACCCTTTCCGCGCAATCAGGTTGAGAAGCTTCAAATTTGCTCAGGCAGCATGTCGTGAACTTCGAGTTGGCTCAAGGCCGCAAACTCACCCATGCGGCGTTTACGGATCAACCCAACATCATGCAGCCCGCTGACAGTTCCCTATGAATTTGTACTAACGTGCATAACGTCCCGTAGAAAACAAAGGGGACCAGCGCCAGCCACCAGGCTAGTACTGATCCCCGCTTCCTACTCCCAACGCTGCATTAACGTTAAGGCACTCCCTTAAAACTGGCTTGAGCTGCCCTCAATACCGGTGGCAGGCGCTTGGTACGGCCTGCGCGGCGCGAAGACGCTGATGACCACTTGCCAGGCAATGGCAAACGCGCCGATGATGAAGACGACGTCACCGAGGGTACGGATCCAGCGCAGGGTCTCCAGGAAACCTTGCTGCAGGAATTCGTCGCTTCGGGCGTACCACATGCCCACGCTAACGCTGGCCTCGAACTGGAACAGGCCCACGGGCAGCAAGCTGGTCATGATCATCAGCACCAGTCCGGCGTTGAGCCACCAGAAGCCGGTGCTCAACAGCTTATTGCTGAGCGGGACATCAGGACGGATGTAGCGCAGTACCAACAGGACAAAGCCGATGGACAAGAAACCATATACGCCGAACAGCGCGGCATGCGCGTGCACCGCCGTGGTGTTGAGTCCTTGCAGATAAAACAGTGCAACCGGCGTGTTGATCATGAATCCGAAAACACCGGCGCCCACCATATTCCAGAACGCCACCGCCACGAAACACATGATGGGCCACTTCAACGCATTCATCCACGGCGCGCGATTCTGCATGCGCCAGTGATCCCACGCCTCATAGCCCAGCAGGATCAGCGGAACCACTTCCAAGGCGCTGAAGGCGGCGCCAATGGCCATGATGGGCGTGGTGGTGCCGGAGAAGTACAGGTGATGGAAGGTGCCGGGCACGCCGCCAACCATGTACAAGGACGCAGCTGCCAGACTGGCCGCGGTTGCCATGCGGCGGCTGACCAGACCCATGCTGTAGAAAATGAAGGCCAGCGCCGTGGTGGCGAACACTTCAAAGATGCCTTCGACCCAAAGGTGGACCACCCACCAGCGCCAGTACTCCATGATCGTGATGTGGGTGCGCTCGCCATAGAACAGGCCGGCCCCATAGAAAAGGCCGATGGCAATCGTGGACACGCACAGCAATGCCACCAGGCTCTTGTCGCCGCTCTGCTTCAAGGCGGGCACGAAAGCGCGCAGCATCAACACCAACCAGAACAAGACGCCGATGAACAGCGCAATTTGCCAGATACGGCCCAGGTCCAGGTACTCATAGCCCTGGTGCCCCAGCCAGAAGCTCAAATCGGCGGGCAGGATGTGCTTGATGGCAAGGAAGTTGCCAATCAGCGAGCCCGCAACCACGACCAGCAGCGCGCCGAAAAGAATGTGGACGCCCAATGCTTGATACTTGGGATCCTTGCCGCCGTTGATGATCGGCGCCAGGAACAAACCGGCGCTGAGGAAGGCGGTGGCAATCCAGAAAATGGCCAATTGCAGATGCCAGGTCCGCGTCAATGAATACGGGAACCACTGCGAAACATCAATGCCGTAAAAATGCTGTCCTTCAATCGTGTAGTGCGCCGTAAAACCGCCCAGCAGAACTTGCGCACAGAACATGGCCACGACAACGAGCAGGTATTTGCCAAGCGCTTTCTGGGACGCGGTCAGACCGACCTGGATCACCGGGTCTTGCTCCGGCGAGATCGGGTCCGGCTCGTGCTTGCGCAGGAACGCCCAGCCAAACACCAGGAAACCAATACCGGCGATCAAGATGATTATGCAGGCCAGCGACCAGAGCACATTCTCCGTGGTCGGATGGTTGCCGATCAGCGGCTCGGGCGGCCAGTTATTGGTATAGGTGGCCACCGTTCCCGGTCTTTCCGTTGCGGCGGCCCAGGCCGTCCAAAAGAAAAACTTGCTCAGATCCTCACGCCGCTCCGCATCCGGAAGCGTGTTCTCTTTCATGGCGTAGTTGTCGCGCCTTTCCTGCAGCGCTGGATCGGCGCCGAACAACCGCTGGTAATAATCCGCCGTCTGGGCCATGGCCGTTGCACGCCGCTCTGAGACAGTCAGCACCTCCGTCCCCGGATCATAGGTATTGTGGCGGTACTCCTGCTTCAGCGCATACTGCAACGCCGCTTGCTGCCCCGGCTCAAGCTGTTCGAAACGGGCTTGCTGGTGCTCCTCGTTCGCGGCCAATTCAAGCCAGGCGAGCAATTCACGGTGTAGCCAATCCGCACTCCAGTCCGGCGCCTGATAAGCCCCATGGCCCCAGATTGAGCCAATCTGCATGCCCCCCGTGCTCTGCCAGGCCGTTTGGCCATCCAGGATCTGCTCCTGGGTCATCAGCACCTTGCCCGACGCGGTGACGACCTGCGCGGGTATGGGTGGCGCATGCTTGTATATTTCGACGCCCGAAAATCCAAGAATGGCAAAAGTAATGGTAAGAACGCCGATCAGCGTCCACCAAAGTTTGCGGTATCCAGTCATATGCCCCCCTCACTGTGGCAATACAAACGCTTACAACTCCATACAGTATCCTATTCCCCAGACACCGTGTGAGTACAACGTGAAGATAAGGAGAGGGGGAAATCTTCGGTTTGACCTAGATCAAATAGAAGCGGGTATCAAGCCTGAAATTGCTGCTCCAGTTCATGCAACACCCGGTAGCAGGGCAAGACGCTCGACACGCTGCTGCGGGGTTCACGGTTTTCTCGAATGGCCGAGAAAAACTCGCGGTCTTGCAGTTCAATGCCATTCATTGATACATCTACTTTACTGACGTCGATTTTCTCATCGTAGCCGTTAAACAGGTCATCATAGCGAGCCACATAGGTGGCGGAGTTTCCGATGTAGCGGAAAAAACTGCCGAACTGCCCTTGATTGTTGAAACTCAACGACAAGGTGCACAAGGCGCCCGTGCTGCATTGGAGCTGGATCGACATATCCATGGCAATGCCCAGTTCCGGATGGATCGGGCCTTGCAAAGCGTGGGCTTTCACCACCTCGCCACCCGTCTGGTAGGTGAAGAGATCGACCGTGTGCGCGGCATGGTGCCACAGCAAATGGTCCGTCCAACTGCGCCGCCCTCCCTCGGCATTGAGGTTTTCACGGCGGAAAAAGAAGGTCTGCACGTCAAGATGCTGAATCTTGAATTCACCCGCCTGGATGCGTTGACGCACATACTGGTGGCTGGGATTGTAGCGGCGGGTGTGGCCGCACATGGCGATCAGTCCCGTTTCCTTCGCCAGTGCAACCACCGCTTCAGCGCCGTCCAGCGTGTCGGCCAGCGGCACTTCCATCTGAACGTGCTTGCCCGCTTTCAGACACGCCAGGCTCTGGCTGGCATGCAAAGGCGTGGGCGTGCACAGGATCACGGCATCCACCTCCGGCATGGCCAGGGTTTCCCGCAAATCCGTGGTGACGTGCCCAATGCCGTAACGCTCGGCCACCTGCTGAGTCTTGGCCCGCTCCCGGCCAATCAACGACACCACCCGCACATCCTCGATCTGCTTGATGCCCTCCAGGTGCTTGAGGCCGAAAGCCCCTGCCCCCGCAAGGGCCACATTCACTATTTTGCCCATGTACGCTGTCTCCGAAACCTCGCAAGATAATACAAAACACGGGGGTGGGCAAAAGGAAGCGCTGGACATAGAATGTCCCGCTTGAGGCTTGATCTCCGAGCAAAGGCTATTGATGCAGGAAAAGAACAAACGCCACACTGAAGAGGGTTCGCTCTACACCACGCTGATTAGAGAAACTTTCCGCTTATACGGCTGCTTTATCCAGTCCGGTGACCGTCTGGCCGGACGCTTCGGCTTGAACAGCTCACGCTGGCAGGTGCTGGGCACCTTGGCTGACGCGCCCTACCCGCTCACCGTAGCCAGCCTGGCCCGCAACCTGGGATTACAGCGCCAAAGCGTGCAGCGGCTGGTGGATGCCATGAAAGAAAAAGGCCTGGTCGACTTCGAGGACAATCCGCACCATCGCCGCGCCAAAATTGTTGTGCTGACCGAAGCGGGCAGGACGCTCTTTGATGAACTGGCCGTTTTTCAGGCGCAATGGGCCAATGAGATCTCTGACGGCCTCTCCCCCGAACAGCTGAAAAGCACCATCTCCCTGATGCAAACGCTGCAAGCCCGCTTGAAAGCGTAGGCGCGCCGCCCGCTTCCCGCTCAAGAAAAAAGGCCAGAAAATACTGGCCTTTTTCAATCCGGGGTTCAGCTCAAGCCATCCAGGAACTGCCGGGTTCGTTGATTGGCAAGCAACGCCGCCTCACGCAGGAAGGCGGGCGAATGCTCTCTTGCAAAGGCATGCGGCGCATCCGCATAGACGTACGCCTCTACGCCTTCTGTTTGCGCCGCCCAGGCAAGAATCCGCTGCTGGGCATCAGCAGAACACAAGCTGTCTTTCTCAGCCAGATGAATAAGACGGGGCGCGCCCTGGTCCGCCGGGCTCAGATACTGATCAATGTTCACCCCGTAATAGGAAACCGCGGCGTCCACGGCACCCCGCTGGGCCAAGAGAAAACTCAAGCGCCCTCCCATGCAGTAGCCAAGGGCGAACACCTTGGCCTGAGTCCCCAGCGTTCGTTTTAAATACCCAGCGCAAGCCGCCAGGTCAGTCAGGCCCAGTTCATCATCGAACGCCTGATTCAGTTGCATGGCGCGGGACCGGTCTTCCGCCTTGCCGGGATCAAGCTGCAAGCCAGGTTCGCTGCGCCAGAACAAGTCCGGCGCCACCACCTGATAGCCTGCTTGCGCGTACTGCCTGGCCAAGGCCTGAATATTGGCATTCACCCCGAAAACCTCCTGGATGAGAATAATCCCGGCTTTCGGCGCGCCGTCCGGAAGCGCCTCAAAAGCGGTCAGTCCCGCCGTCATGCTGACATAGTTCGACACTCGTCTTCCTCCTTCCCTTCATGGATTCCGTCATCACGCGGGGCCCTCCATTTGAACCCCCTATCCGTGATTACCCTTTTGACAGCTTTATACTAATATGACAACATACTGTCAATTAAACAAGACCATGGCCTCGACAAGGCAAGCAGGAGACTTATGAGCATTGTTAGCGAGTCGATCGACTTTTTCCCCTTTGAGGCGCCGCCCCTCGTGCTCCAGCGCAGAGAAGATCTGCTATTGGCGGAACCGCTGCCCATGAAGATGAAACTGATGCGCGACCATCCCCTGATTGAAGCCGCGCATTTCCCAACCCACTATGTGGATCAGCCTTTTGCCCCGCCGGTGGGTGTGTATGAAAGCGACGCCATCCGGATCGAATGGCAAAACATGCAAGGACGCCAACCCTTTTATCACCGCAATTGCGGGGTCGATGAAATCTCTTTCCAGGTTTGCGGCGAACGGACCTTGATCACGGAATTGGGCACGCTGGAACTGCGCGCGGGTGACTTTTCCCGCATCCCCAATGGCGTGGCGCATGACAACTTTGGGCGCAAGGATGTTCATCTGCTTTTTTATGTCCCCGGCCCCACACCAGAACTCACGGCTGCCCGCCGTCAATCCGAGGACAAGGCCGTGCCGTTTCCGGGCTGGGAACCCGCGCTCATCAATGAACTGGTGACGGAAGGCGTGGGCGGTCCCGGCAATGATTTGATTCTTGCTCCCGTGGCGGAGGAGCTGCTGATCCAACAAGCCAAGCACACACCGCAAAGAATCCCTGTCCCGCAAACAGCGGAACAAGGCCTGACCTGGTTGTATCGGGGCCCAGCGGTCACCCTCGGTCATTGCGCCCTGTCCGCCAATACGGGCACCCGCTATACCCGCCATCGGGATGCGCACGAGATCCAATATCAAATTCAGGGTGAACGGCTGCTGGTGACGCAACGCGGCGTGTTGAAACTGGAACCCGGAGATTTCGTCCAGATTCCGAAAGGCATTGCCTTTACCAGCATTCATGCTTTCCCCAGCGAGCATCTTGCCTTTGCCAGCTTGTGCGCGCTGCCGCGGGTCGCGCCGCTTGCCCGACAAGGCAAAAAAATGTCTCATGCGGAAGTGGAAGCCTGGCGTCAACAAGCGTTCGCTTCAACAGCCGGGAGTCAAGCGTAAATGGCCAGCGAAACCAAAGCGCCAACCATGCTTGCCGCCCTGGCAAGAGCCAATGCGCAGCAATTGGCCCTTGAAGCGGTGCCGCGCCCGATCCCTGCGCAAGGCGAAGTGCTGATCAAGGTGGCCGCGGCGGGGATTGCACCCGGCATGATGAAGCTTCTTGAACGCGGGCAATTCAAGCACTTGCCCACGATCCCGGGCCATGAAATGGCGGGCACGGTCACCCTGCTCGGCGCGGGCGTTGATGAACACTGGCTGCATGCCAGAGTACGCGTCCACCCCATGCTTTCCTGCGGGCACTGCGCCTACTGCCTGACTGGCCGCCCCCACCTGTGCGCCGAAGCGGCAATGATGGGGCATGCGGCCCTGGGCCATGGCAATCTGCCGCGCTATCGTTGCTATCACAAAGGGGGACTGGCGGAATATGTGCGCGCCCCCGTTGATTTGCTGGATCGCCTGCCCGAGCATGTCAGCTTCGAGGTGGGCGCAAAACTTCACGATTTGGCCAATGCGGTTCGGGCACTCAAGTGCGCCGCCCTGCCGCCACGAGGCCGCCTGATCATTACCGCCGCCACGGGCACAATGGGTACGGCAAGCATTCTGCTGGCAAAATTTTATGGCGCCCAATCGTTGACGCTTGTTGCTCGATCAAGGAAGCGCTTGGAAGACGTGTTGCCGTTGGTCGGCAATCTGCCCGTCCATATCGTGCCGCTGGATACGCTGGGCCCGGACTGGGAAACCACGGGAGCCTTGACGGAACAGCTGCGCGCACAGTTTCCAGACGGCGCCGACGGCGTGCTGGATTTCTTTCCTAGCGGCGCTGGATCCGTGCAGGCCATGGCGGCCCTGGGTACCGGCGGGACTTTCGTCCATATGGGCGCCAATAATGCCGCGCTCCCGCTGTCCTTGCGCGAAATGATGCTGCACTGTTGGCGGCTGGTAGGCACCAAAGCCTGCACGCGTGCAGATACCAATGAGGTCTTGGCCCTGTTGGATGAAAAGAAAATAAATGCGGACGTCTTGATCACCCATCGATTTGCCTTGCAAGACGTCAATCAGGCGTTGCAGCTCATGCTATCAAGACGTGAGCCGATGTGGATGGCAACCGTCCATCCTTGAGTTCCCTCCCTGTCCGGCACCGTTGCGGACAGGAAGACCTGTTCATTCTGCTGTTCCATGGAGACAAACATGCAAAACACAAGAAAAAACCGCGCCGCTTCGGTGCCGCTGAGAACCGCGCTATCCCTCTCGATCGCCGCCCTGGGCCTGAGCCTCAGCGCGGTGGCGGCTGCCAGTCCGTTCAAAGGCGGAACGGTCACCCTCGTCGTGCCCAGTTCAGCGGGCAGCTCATTCGACAACGCAACCCGTTCACTTGCGGAAGGTCTGGCAAAAAAATGGGACGTCCCCGTTGTCGTCAATAACCGGCCGGGGGCCGCAACCATCGTGGCGTCAAGCGCGGCGGCCAAAGCCGCGCCGGATGGCCGCACCATCCTGTTGATGGTCACGCCAAGCATCCAAGCTCCTTTCCTGCATGCAAACCTTGACTATGACCCCGTTGAAAGCTTCGCGCCCGTGGCACAGATGTTTGATGCGCGTCTGTGGCTGGGCACCAGTGGCGCCGTTGACGCAAAAACGGTGAAGACCTTCATGTCCAAAGCGCGGGAAGCCCGGCCGCCCTTCAAGTACGCGTCTCCCGGCAACGGCTCCACGCCGCACCTGAGCGGCGCGCTGCTGGCGCAGGCGGAAAAACTGGACATGCTGCACGTTCCGTTCAAAGGGGTGACGCCCGCCATTGTTGCGGTAGGCTCAAACGTCGTCGAGAGCACATTTGCCAGTTATTCGGACTTATTGCCCCATGCGCAAAGCGGCAAGCTGCGCATTCTTGCCAGCACCGGCGCCAGCCGGTCTGAACTGACTCCGGATATTCCCACCATGGCTGAATCCGGCTATCCCGGTTTCGAGCTGCTCGGCTTTGGTGGCCTGGTCGTTCCCGCGGGCACGCCCGCAGCCCTGGTTGAAGCCATTTCCCGTGATGTCCTTGAGATCCTGGCCCAGCCCGACATCAAGGCCCGCTATGCAACCCTGGGGTTTGAGCTGAACCGCCAGGGCCCCGACGCCTTCGGCAAATTGCTCAAGGAACAATCCCGCGATTGGAAAAAGTTGATGGATGAACTGAAGATAGACATCCAATAAGCACGATAAAAAACCAAAAAGGAAACAGCATGAGCAAGGCGTTGGCAGCTCTTCCCTCCCTCGAACGCTCTTACCATCTCCGCTTCGTCGGTGATTGGGGCGCGGCAAACTTCCATCGCATTTGCTCCTGGCTGTGCGAGGAGTTCTGCAAACGCAGCGGCCCGCGCAGCCGGGTGGCCATCTGGAACGTGCGCGGCGGCGGTATTGAGGCGCTTCATCTTGTGGAAGAAGGCGAAGCGGATCTGTGCCTGGTCACCCCAGCCATGCTCATGCCCGCCATGCTGGATGGAAGCCTGATTTTTCAGGGCAGACCGGCTCCCCACCTGCGCGCCTTGGCCGTTCTGCCTCAGAACGACCGAATGGTCCTGGCCTTGCGCACCGATCTGGGCATTCACAGTTTTGAAGAGTTGATGGCGCGGAAACCGGCCATCCGGATCGCGACCGCCCCCGATGACGGCACCAACTTCATTGGCTATGTGGCGCGCTTGTTCATGCAGGCGCATCATCTTGATCAGCGGACGCTTCAAGCCTGGGGCAGTGAGTACGTGGAAGACACCAACCCCCGCGACAGCCTGCAGCGCATGGAGGACGGAGAGGTCGACGCGGTATTGCAGGAAGCCATCATGACACCTTGGTGGTTCAACTTGATGGAGTCTAGAAAGGCGATCCCGCTGGCAGCGGAAGAGTCCGCCTTGCAAACCCTTGCCAAACAGTACAACTTTGGCCGCAACGATCTTCCGGCGGGTTATTGGAGTACGCTCGGCACGCCGCTTCCCGCCCTTGACTTCTCTGACTTCCTGGTGCTGGTCCGTGACGACATGCCCGACGACGTTGCCTACACGCTGACCCAATGCCTGGTTGAAACCCGCCATGCGATTGAGCGCCAGTACCGGCATCTGCCCGCCGCGCGCAGTCCGTTGAGCTATCCGCTTGATCCGGAAAAAATGGCCAGGCCGACTGTTACGCTCCATCCAAGCGCGCGCCGGTATTATGTGGACGCGGGATACTTGGACGCGCGGCCCTAGGCACACTGTGTACGAAAAAAAAAGCGCCAGCCCCGATCCAGGACTGGCGCTTTTCTCATGCCCAAGGGCAAGCGTGCTTACTTCTTCTTGACCGGCGGCAAGTCCGTGCAGACCCCTTCGGCCGCTTCGGCAGCCATGCCGACCGACTCGCCCAGGGTCGGGTGCGGGTGGATGGTTTTGCCAATATCCACCATGTCGGCGCCCATTTCAATCGCCAGCGCGACTTCGCTGATCAAGTCACCGGCATGCGTGCCGACAATGCCGCCGCCAATCACGCGATGCGTCTCGGCATCGAAAATCAGCTTGGTGAAGCCCTCGTCGCGGCCATTGGCAATGGCGCGGCCGGACGCCGCCCACGGGAACATGCCCTTGGTGATGGCCAGGCCCTCTTTCTTGGCCTGCTCCTCGGTCACGCCCACCCATGCCACTTCCGGATCCGTATAGGCCACCGACGGAATCACGCGGGCATCGAAATGGCTCTTCTGCCCCGCCGCCACTTCAGCGGCCACGTGCCCTTCATGGACGGCCTTGTGGGCCAGCATCGGCTGGCCGACCAGATCGCCAATCGCGAAGATGTTCGGGACGTTGGTGCGCATCTGAGTGTCAACGCTGATGAAGCCGCGCTCCGACACCTTGACGCCGGCCTTGTCCGCGGCAATCTTGTTGCCGTTCGGGCTGCGGCCAACGGCTTGCAGCACGAGATCGTAGCGTTGTGGTTCTTTCGGCGCGCCTTCGCCCTCGAAACTGACCCACACGCCATCGTCCTTGGCTTCAATCCCGACCGTCTTGGTCTTGACCATGATGTTGTCAAAACGATGGGCGTTCATTTTCTGCCAGACCTTGACCAGATCACGGTCCGCGCCTTGCATCAAGCCGTCCATCATCTCAACCACGTCCAGCCGCGCGCCAAGCGTGGAGTACACCGTCCCCATTTCCAGGCCGATGATGCCGCCGCCGATGATCAGCATTTTCTTTGGAATGGCTTCCAGCTTCAGCGCGCCGGTGGAATCCACGATGCGCGGATCTTCCGGGGCGAACGGCAGCTTGACCGACTGGCTGCCCGCCGCAATCACGGCTTGCGCAAAGCGGATCACCTGTTTGCCATCCGGCGTTTCAACGTTCAGGTGGTTCGGATCAATAAAGCTGCCCACGCCCTGCACCACCGTGACTTTGCGCGCCTTGGCCATGCCTGCCAGACCGCCGGTCAGCTTGCCGATCACGCTGTCCTTGTAGCCGCGCAGCTTGTCCAGATCAATCTCGGGCTTGCCGAAGGAAATGCCATGCGCCGACAAGGCTTGGGCTTCATCCATCACCGCGGCGGTATGCAGCAAGGCCTTGGAGGGAATGCAGCCCACGTTCAGGCAAACCCCGCCCAAAGTGCTGTAGCGCTCGACCATCACCACTTTCAGGCCCAGGTCGGCAGCGCGGAAGGCGGCGGAATAACCGCCGGGACCGGCGCCAAGCACCAGCAGATCGCAGTCCAGGTCCGAGCCGCCCGCATAGGCGGCGGTCTGCGGATCGGGCTTGTCCGACGTGGGCTCGCCCAGTTCGAACAGCGCGGCGGGCGCGCGCTCGACCTTCTTGCCTTGACCGGTGCGGTCATTGATCGGCGACGGCGCCGCCGATGCCGCCTCGGCCGACGGCTCCAGATCAAGGATCAAACTGCCTTGCGACACCTTGTCGCCGACCTTGACGTGAATGGCTTTGACCACGCCCGCCTGCTCGGCCGGGATTTCCATCGAGGACTTGTCCGACTCGACCGTGATCAGGCTTTGCTCTTCGGCAATGGTGTCACCCACCGCGACCAGCACCTCGATCACTTCGACCGAATCGAAGTCGCCAATGTCCGGAATGTTCAATTGCGTCGTCATCACGCCCCCTTACAGCAAGATCCGGCGGAAGTCCGCCAGGATGGCGCCCAGATAGGCATTGAAGCGGGCGGCGGACGCGCCGTCGATCACGCGGTGATCGTAGGACAGCGACAGCGGCAGGGTCAGCTGCGGCACGAATTGCTTGCCATCCCACACCGGTTTGTGAGCCGAGCGGGACACGCCCAGAATGGCCACTTCCGGCGCATTGATGATGGGCGTGAAGTGGGTGCCGCCAATGCCGCCCAACGAAGAAATGGAGAAGCAGCCGCCCTGCATGTCCGACGGCGAGAGCTTGCCGTCACGCGCTTTCTTGGCCAGCTCCGCGGTTTCCTGCGCGATTTCCAGCACGCCTTTCTTGTCCGCGTCGCGCACCACCGGCACCACCAGTCCGTTCGGCGTGTCGGCGGCAAAGCCGATGTGGAAGTATTTCTTCAGGATCAGCTCCTCGCCATCCAGCGAGGCATTGAACTCGGGGAATTTCTTCAACGCGGCAACCACCGCCTTGATCAGGAAAGCCAGCATCGTGACCTTGATGCCCGCTTTCTCGTTCTCTTTATTCAAGCGAACGCGGAACGCTTCCAGTTCGGTGATGTCCGCGTCATCGTTGTTGGTCACATGCGGAATCATGACCCAGTTGCGATGCAGGTTGGCACCCGAGATCTTCTTGATGCGCGACAGCTTCTGCGCCTCGACCTCGCCGAACTTGCTGAAATCAACCTTCGGCCACGGCAGCACATCCAGGCCGACACCGCTGCCGGACGCCGCGCCCGCGCTTGCGGTGCTGCCCGGCGCGGCCAGGGCCGCCTTGATGAATTGACGCACGTCTTCCTGCGTGATGCGGCCTTTGCTGCCGGTGCCGCTGACCTTGACCAGGTCCACACCCAGTTCGCGCGCATACTTGCGCACCGACGGCGAGGCATGCGGCTTCTTGCCCAGCGGCAACGCGGCATCCGACTGCGCAACCGGCGGCTGGCGCGACGGGCTGGACGGCGCAACCGCCGCGGCTTTTTCCTTGACGGGCGCGGCGGCCTGTTCTTCAGCAGGTGCTGCCGTAGCCGCCTTGTCCTGTTCCTGCGCTGCTGGCGCAGCGGCCTCGCCCTTGATCTTGACGAGCGGCGAGCCTTTCGAGACTTTGTCGCCCAGCTTGACCAGCACCTCTTCCACCACGCCGCCCGCGGGCGACGGGATTTCCATCGAGGACTTGTCCGACTCAACCGTCACCAGGCTTTGCTCTTCCGAGACGGTATCGCCCGGTTTGACCAGGATCTCGATGACTTCGACCGTGTCGAAGTCTCCGATGTCCGGCACGTCGATCACCGACGAGGACGCGGCGGGCTTGGCCGCCTGTTCCGTCTTCTCGGCTTTTTTCTCTGCCTGGGCGGGCGCCTGTTCCGCTTCCTGCTTCGCCGGTTTTTCCTCGGCGGCCTGCGCTTCATTCGGCGCTTCGGCTTCGGCGGCTTCAATATCAATCAGCACGCTGCCCTGCGCGACCTTGTCGCCCAGCTTGATGTGGATGGCCTTGACGACGCCCGCCTTGTCAGACGGGATTTCCATCGAGGACTTGTCCGACTCGACCGTCACCAGGCTCTGCTCTTCCGAGACGGTGTCGCCAACCGCCACCAGCACCTCGATGACTTCCACCTCACTGAAGTCGCCAATATCGGGAACGACGACTTGATCAACCTTACTCATAGTGTTCACTCCAGATGAAGGTTAGGCGTATTGCGGGTTGGCTTTGTCAGGATTGATGCCGTATTTGGCAATCGCCTCTGCCACCACCTTGGCGGGAATCTTGCCTTCATCGGCCAGCGCCTTCAACGCGCTGATCGTAACGAAATAACGGTCCACTTCGAAGTGCTCGCGCAGTTTGCTGCGGAAATCCGAGCGGCCAAAGCCGTCCGTGCCCAGCACACGGTACTCGCGGCCTTTCGGGATGAACTGACGAATCTGGTCAGCAAACGCCTTCATATAGTCCGTGGACGCAATCACCGGACCTTGCGTGTCCTGCAACAGGCCGGTCACGTAAGGCACCTTGGCCGTTTCCGTCGGGTGCAGCAGGTTCCAGCGCTCAGCATCCAGGCCTTCGCGGCGCAGCTGCGTGAAGCTGGTTGCGCTCCAGACGTCGGCGGCCACGTCCCAATCCTGCTCCAGCAAGGTCTGGGCAGCCAGCACTTCGCGCAGAATGGTGCCCGAACCCAGCAGTTGGACGCGCTTGTCAGCGTTGCCCTTGCCTTCCTTGAAACGGTACATCCCTTTCAGGATACCTTCTTCATCGCCTTCGCGCAGGCCAGGCTGCGGGTAGTTCTCGTTCATCACGGTGATGTAATAGAACACGTTTTCCTGGTTCTGCATCATCCGGCGCATGCCGTCCTGGATGATCACGGCCAGCTCGTGCGCAAAGGTCGGATCGTAGGACAGGCAGTTCGGGATCGTGGCCGCCATCAGGTGGCTGTGACCGTCTTCGTGCTGCAAGCCTTCCCCGTTCAGGGTGGTCCGGCCCGCCGTGGCGCCGAGCATGAAGCCGCGCGCCTGCATGTCGCCGGCCGCCCAGGCCAGGTCACCAATACGCTGGAAGCCGAACATCGAGTAATAGATGTAGAACGGCACCATGATGCGGTTGTTGCTGGAGTAGGAAGTGGCCGCCGCGATCCAGGAGCTCATGGCGCCCGCTTCGTTGATGCCTTCCTCCAGGATCTGGCCGTCTTCGACCTCACGGTAGTACATGACCTGCGCCTTATCCACAGGCACATACTTCTGGCCTTCCGGCGCGTAGATACCGATCTGGCGGAACAGGCCTTCCATACCGAAGGTACGCGACTCATCCGGCACGATCGGCACCACGCGGGGACCCAGTTCCTTGTCGCGCAGCAATTGCGTCAGAATCCGGACGAAGGCCTGGGTGGTGGAAATCTCGCGGCCTTCCGCGGTCGGCTCGATCACCGACTTGAAAGCGCTCAGATCCGGCGTTTGCAGTTTCTCATCCGCATATTCCCGGCGGGTCGGCAGGTAGCCGCCCAAGGCTTTGCGGTGTTCATGCATGTAGACCATTTCCGGCGAGTCCTCAGCCGGCTTGTAGAACGGCAGGGACTCGATCTGATCGTCCGACACCGGGATGTTGAAGCGGTCGCGGTAGGAGCGGACGATGTCCATGTCCAGCTTTTTGGTCTGGTGGGCCGGGTTGCGGGACTCACCGGCGGTGCCCAAACCATAGCCCTTGATGGTCTTGGCCAGGATCACGGTCGGACGCGCTTCGGACTTGGAAGCGGCCGAGAACGCGGCGAACACTTTGTGCGGATCATGGCCGCCGCGGTTCAGGCGCCAGATGTCCTCGTCGCTCATCCGGCTGACCATTTCCTTCAGTTTCGGATGCTTGCCAAAGAATTTTTCACGGACGAAGGCACCGTCATTGGCCTTATAGGTCTGGTACTCGCCGTCGATCGTCTGTTCCATGACCTGGCGCAGCAGGCCGTCGCGGTCTTGCGCCAGCAACGGATCCCAGTAACCGCCCCAGATCAGCTTGATCACGTTCCAGCCGGAGCCGCGGAACTCGCCCTCCAGTTCCTGGATGATTTTGCCGTTGCCGCGCACCGGACCGTCCAGGCGCTGCAGGTTGCAGTTGACGACGAACACGAGGTTGTCGAGCTTCTCACGGGCGGCCAGGCTGATTGCGCCCAGCGATTCCGGCTCGTCCATTTCACCGTCGCCGCAGAAAACCCAGACTTTGCGGTTGCTGGTGTCAGCAATGCCGCGGGCATGCAGGTATTTCAGGAAACGCGCCTGGTAGATGGCCATCAGCGGGCCCAGACCCATGGAAACGGTCGGGAACTGCCAGAAATCCGGCATCAGTTTCGGGTGCGGGTATGAGGACAGGCCCTTGCCGTCCACTTCCTGGCGGAAGTGATCCAGCTGCTCTTCGGTCAGGCGGCCTTCCACGAAAGCGCGGGCATAAATGCCGGGCGACGAGTGGCCCTGGAAATAGACCAGGTCACCGCCGTGGTCCTTGGTTTCCGCATGCCAGAAGTGGTTCATGCCGCAGTCGATCATCGTTGCCAGCGAGGCGAACGACGCAATGTGGCCGCCCAGGTCTCCGCCGTCAGCGGGCTGATGCTTGTTGGCGCGCACCACCATCGCCATCGCGTTCCAGCGGATCGCGGAGCGGATCTTCCACTCCAGCTCCAGGTTGCCCGGATGCGGTTCCTGCAGGTGCGAGGGAATGGTGTTGACGTAGGCGGTATTGGGGGAATAAGGGATATAAGCGCCAGAACGCCGCGCCAGATCGATCAGGCGCTCCAGCAAATAGTGCGCACGCTCGGGGCCTTCCTGCTCCAGCACCGTTTCGAGGGCATCCAGCCATTCCTGAGTTTCAAGAATATCGTCGTCATTACCGGCGTTCACGCCGTTGGCGACCTGAGAAAGAGCGGACATATCTGTCTCCTGAGTCTCTGTGATCGGGTTGAAACACCCTGGTTTCAACATTCGCCCCTAACCGTGTTGATGCAGCGCACTGAATCCGAACGCAGCCTGGGACAGCATGGCTTGGATTGTAGAAGCGGGCACGGACGGTTAGCAACAACTATTTCGCTTTACGAACTCTTTTACCATAATATGAAAAATCGAGCCGGTGTCCGCCCTTTTTTCAGCGCTTGCCGCCTTTCCAAGCCTATATAAAATAAAAAACATGCGGAGAAATTCGCAGACATTGCTTACACTTCCGCTATGTCTACCGTTAGTTCGCCACAAAGCCTCACGCCAATCAAAGAGCTTAACCGCTTACGGCGCCGAAGCTGGTATTGGATCACCCCGGCCATTGCGCTGGGTTTGTTCGTTTGCATCATGGGCGCCATGCTGTGGTGGCTGGACACGCGCGATGAAAGCCAACGCTACGAGACCATGGTCCGGGACGTGGACTGGGCGCATCAATCCATGCGCCTGCGCATGCTGGCCGCCCGGGACCGGCTCAGCGCCGTGAGCCGCGAGCTGGCCAAGGGCGAAACCTCCGAAAACCGTTTCCAGACCGATTCCCGCGAACTGATCGGCGAACACCCTGAAATCATTCATCTGGCCTGGCTCAATGCCGACCGCCAGGCGCTCTGGCACAACACCCCGGCTTCACGCGCCGGTCAGTCCTTCCGGATGAGCCTGCCCGCCGACCTTCCGGACCTGAGCGCCTTCGGCGCCTTTGAAACCGCCCGGATCGAGCGCCGCCCCTCCTACTCCCGCCCCTACCAGGGCCAGTTCAACGAGATCTACTTCGATCTCTACATGCCCGTCTATAACGATGACGTTTTCATGGGCGCGCTGGCGGCGGTCTACTCCGTGGATGGACTGATCAATCACCTGATTCCGCAGGAAACCTCGCAAAAATACAAAATCACGCTGCTGGATGCCAGCAGCCAGCCGCTGATTTCGTCCTCGCCCAAGCCCGCCGCCGCCTCCGTCCACGACTACGTGGTACCGCTGGATCCGCCCGGCAACGGCATGACGCTGCTGGCCCAGGTGTACCGCACCAAAACCGACACCTCGCAGAAAATGCTGGTCTGGGTCGTCATCACCCTGTCGGCCATCATCATCTGGAGTCTGCTTGCCTTGTGGCGCCACACGCGCTTCCGTTCACAGGCCGAGGAAGCCCTGATTGCCGAAACCGCCTTCCGCCGCGCCATGGAAAACTCGATGCTGACCGGCATGCGCGTGCTCGATCTTGAAGGCAGGATGACCTACGTCAACCCGGCCTTCTGCCGCATGATGGGCTGGGACGAATCGGACCTGGTCGGCCGCATGCCGCCCTACCCCTATTGGCCACCCGGCAACCACGAAGCCGAACGCCAGAACATTGACATGCTGCTGGCGGGCAAAGCGCCGAGCAGCGGCTTTGAAATGGAAGCGCAACGCCGCGACGGCTCGATTTTCGCGGCGCGCATGTATGTTTCACCGCTGCTCGATCAGCATGGCGTCCAGACCGGCTGGATGACCTCGATGACCGACATCACCGAGCCCCGCCGCATCCGTGAGGCACTGACCGCCGCGCATGAGCGTTTCATGACGGTGCTGGAAGGATTGGATGACGCTATTTCCGTGACCGCCGAAACCCATAAAGGTTCCGAGCTGCTGTTTGCCAACAAGACCTACCGGCGCGTTCTGGGCTCCGCGGCCACCGGCCACGACGAGCTCTCCGCCGGACGGCGCGGCCGCTTCACCGAGGAGGCGCTGGAGGTGTTTTCCCCCACCACCCACCGCTGGTTTGAAGTCCGCCACCGCATGCTGCAATGGGTGGACGGCCGCCGGGTCCGCATGCAGGTTGCGCGCGACATCACCGAGCGCCGCGAAGCGGAAGAAGCCTCCCGGGCGCAACAGGAAAAAATCCAGCTCACCAGCCGCCTGATCACCATGGGCGAGATGGCCTCGTCGCTTGCCCACGAACTGAACCAGCCGCTGACCGCCATCAGCAACTACAGCATGGGCGTGGTGGCCAAGGTCAAGGCGGGACGCGTGGAAGACAGCACGGAATTGCTGCAACCGCTGGAGAAAATCACCGCGCAAGCCCAGCGCGCCGGCGTGATCATTCGACGCATCCGGGAGTTCGTCAAACGCAGCGAACCGAAGCGCCAGCGCGTCAGTTTGATAAAAATTGTAGAAAATGCAGTTGAGCTTGCAACGATTGAATCGAGTAACCGCCGCCGCATTGATATCATTCAGAAAATACCGGATCCCCTGCCTGACGTGCTGGCCGATCCGATCCTGATTGAGCAAGTGGTCTTGAACCTGGTTAAAAACGGGTTGGAGGCCATGCAGAAAACGGAAGGCCCGGAACTGTTTATAGAAGTAACAATTCGTGATGAAATGGTAGAACTGGCTGTGATCGACGCAGGCGTGGGTCTGGCTGACCCGGAACGTTTGTTCGAGCCGTTCTACAGCACCAAATCTGAAGGTATGGGAATGGGTCTCAATATATGCCGTACGATTATTGAGTTTCACCATGGCCGCTTATGGGCGGAAGCCAATCCCACGGGCGGAACCATCTTCCGCTTCACGCTGCCGTGGCTGCAAACAGCCCCGACTCCCACTGCCGCAGATCCTGAGTCCGCACCCAAGGAGCTTACCGCATGAGCAATCCCTCCCAGACCAGTACGGTTTTCATCGTTGACGACGATGAGGCCGTGCGTGATTCACTACGCTGGTTACTGGAAGCCAATGGTTATCGTGTTCGCGCTTATGACAGCGCTGAGCGCTTCTTAGCTGAATTCGATCCCAGCGTCGTCGGCGTCCTGATTGTCGATGTACGCATGCCAGGCATGACAGGCCTTGAGCTGCAGGAACAACTGCTGGCTCGTCAGGCAACCATTCCCTTGGTTTTCATCACGGGTCACGGCGACGTTCCCATGGCTGTCTCAACCATGAAAAAAGGCGCGGTGGACTTCCTTGAAAAACCGTTCAACGAAGCCGACTTGCGCCAGATCATCGCCTCGATGCTGGAGCAAGCACACGCACGCGCCGCCGAAGACGCTACCCGGCGCAGTCACGAAGCCCTGCTTTCCAAGCTGACCACCCGCGAACAGCAAGTCCTGGAGCGCATCGTGGCAGGCCGCCTGAACAAGCAGATTGCCGATGATCTCGGCATCAGCATCAAGACGGTGGAAGCGCATCGCGCCAACATCATGGAGAAGCTGCAGGTCACCACCGTGGCGGACCTGATGAAAGTCGCGCTGAGCAATAAACCGCAAGCGTAAACGCGTCCACCCTTCCCCATACGTTAGAATCGGGGACTTTGGCACCACCGGCAACGGGGTGTCTCAGTCCCCATTTTTCATAGAGTCCAGCCATGACCGCTCGCCTCATTTCCGGCACTGAACTTTCCAAACAGCTTCGCGCTGAAATCGCCGCGCGCACGGCCGCGCTGACCGCGGCGGGCACGCAACCCGGCCTGGCGGTCATCCTTGTCGGCGATGACCCGGCCTCGCACGTTTATGTCCGCAACAAGGTCAAGGCCTGCGCGGACGCGGGCATCCATTCCGTGCTTGAACAATACGAAGCGGACCTTTCGGAAGCGGCCTTGCTGGCCCGGATTGAGGCGCTCAACAACGATCCCTCCATCCACGGCATTCTGGTCCAGATGCCGCTGCCCGCCCACATCAATGCCCACAAAGTGATTGAGGCCATTTCCACCCGCAAGGACGTGGACGGCTACTCGGTGCTCAGCGCCGGTGAACTGATGGCCGGGCTGGACGGTTTCCGCCCCTGCACCCCGTATGGCTGCATGAAGCTGATTGAAAGCACCGGCGTGGATCTCAAGGGCAAACACGCCGTGGTCATCGGGCGCAGCAATACCGTAGGCAAGCCGATGGCCCTGCTGCTGCTCCAGGCCAATGCCACGGTCACCATCTGCCACAGCGGCACACCTGATCTGGGCGTCCATACCCGCCAGGCGGACGTGGTGGTGGCCGCCACCGGGCGCCGCAACACCCTGACCGCGGACATGGTCAAGCCGGGCGCCATCGTCATCGACGTCGGCATCAACCGCAATGAAGACGGCAAGCTCTGCGGCGACGTGGACTTCGACGGCATCTCTCAGGTGGCCAGCCACATCACCCCTGTGCCCGGCGGCGTGGGCCCGATGACCATCACCATGCTGCTGGAAAACACCCTGCAGTCCGCGGAACGCGTGGCCGCCGCCAACTAAGCCCGCTTCACCGTCTTGCTCATGGGGGCTGGAGATTCGTCACTCCGCCCCCATGTTTATGGGTATCCCCTTTTCCGGAGCCACCATGCCTCAGGCTGACTTCAACCCCTTGCTGAACCTGCAATCGCTGACTCGCTTCGATCTGATTCAAGCCGAGCACATTACCCCCGCCATCACCACCTTGCTGGAACGCGCGCAGGCCGCCGTGACTCGCCTCGAACAGGATCACGAAGAAGGCATCGGCGCCAGTTGGGACAATGTGGTGGAAGCGCTGGAACGCGGCACGGAACCCTTAGGGCGCGCCTGGGGCGTAATCGGCCATTTGAATTCCGTGGCGGACACGCCCGCGCTGCGCGAGGCGTTCAGCGAGAACCTGGCGCGCGTCACGGAGTTCTGGTCTTCGCTGGGCCAGAATGAGCGTTTGTACGAGCGCTACAAGGCCCTGGCCGCTTCCGCCGCGTTCAGCGGCTTCAGCCCGGCTCAAAAACAGCTGCTCAGCAACGAGCTGCGCGGTTTCCGGCTTGGCGGCGCCGAGCTGCCGGAAAGCGTCAAGCCGCGCTTTGCGGAGATTCAGGAAGAACAGGCACGCGCCTCCAAATCCTTCTCTGACCACGTGCTGGACGCCACCAACGCCTTCAGCCTGACCGTGACGGATCCCGATCACTTGAAAGGCTTGCCGGAAGACGTGGTGGCCGCCGCGGCGCAAGCCCAGCAGGACGCCGAACCCGAGCAGCCGGGCTGGCGCTTTACGCTGCACTTCCCGTCTTACTATCCGGTGCTGCAATATGCCGAGCATCGCCCGCTGCGCGAACAGCTTTACAAGGCCTATGTCACGCGCGCATCCGAGCTGGGCGTGGCCCATGCGCAGGGCCAGGCGGACTGGGACAATACCCAGCTGATCCAGGAGATTCTGCGGCTGCGCCAAGAAGAAGCGCAGCTGCTTGGCTATCCGGACTATGGTCACCTGTCGCTGGTGCCGAAAATGGCGGATACGCCGCAGCAAGTCACGGATTTCCTGAACGAACTGTGCCAACGCGCCCGCCCCTACGCCGAGCAGGACTGGGACGCGCTGAAAGCGTTTGCCCGGGACGAACTCGGCATGACGGACCTCGAACCCTGGGATGTCACCTTCGCCTCGGAAAAACTGCGCGAAAAGCGCTATGCCTTCTCCGAGAGCGAAGTCAAACTCTACTTCCAGCAGCCCAAAGTCCTGGAAGGCCTGTTCCAGGTGGTGCAGCGCTTGTTCAAGGTCAGCATCAAGCCGGACCAGGCCGCCGTCTGGCATCCCGACGTCCAGTTCTATCGGGTTGAAGACGCCAGCGGCCAATTGCGCGCCCAGTTCTACCTGGATCTGTATGCCCGCCCCGGCAAACGCGGTGGCGCCTGGATGGATGACGCCCGCTCACGCAGCGTCAGCCCCGAAGGCGGCGTCACCACCCCGGTGGCTTATCTGGTTTGCAACTTCATGCCGCCCACCGGCGACCAGCCCTCGCTGCTGACCCATGACGACGTCATCACCCTGTTCCATGAATTCGGCCATGGCCTGCATCATATGCTGACCAAGGTGGACGTCTCCGGCGTCTCCGGCATCCATGGCGTTGAATGGGACGCCGTTGAGCTGCCCAGCCAATTCATGGAGAACTTCTGCTGGGAATGGCCGGTGCTGCAGAGCATGACGCAGCACCTGCACAGCGGTGAGCCGCTGCCCCGCGTCCTCTATGAGAAAATGGTGGCGGCCAAGAACTTCCAGAGCGGCATGGTCACCTTGCGCCAGGGGGTGTTCGCTCTGACTGACATGCAACTGCATGCCGGCTTTGATCCGGATGGCCCGGTCACCGCGCTGGCGCTGGCCAACGCCGTCAATGACCGCATCCACGTCATTCCCCAAGCACCGCTATCACGCTGGATCAACACCTTCAGCCATATCTTTGCGGGCGGCTACGCGGCGGGCTACTACAGCTACAAATGGGCGGAAGTCCTGTCCGCCGACGCCTACGCCGCCTTCGAAGAAAGCGCCTCAGAAACCGAAGGCACCTTGGTCAGCCCGGCGGGCAAGCGGTTTCTTGAAGAAATTCTTGAAGTCGGCGGCAGTCGGCCCGCGCTTGAATCCTTCATCGCGTTCCGAGGCCGGGAGCCGGAGATTGAAGCCTTGCTGCGGCACAGCGGCATGACGGAAACCGCGGCGGCTTGAAGCAACAACCTTACAAAGGCCAACTCTTTCACGGGAGTTGGCCTTTTTTTATTCCCTGGAAAGTCTATTTTGCGTTCAGCGCAATTTACAGGGACGTCATTGCGTAAAACGCTTTGCAACAAAACAGGCCAATCCAGACAATTCGGGGATGAAAATTGGTCAAGCAATCCGCCAAATGCGAGAGCGACTTGAGCTGACTCAAGAGCAGTTGGCGTTGGCAGCGGGGTTCGATGCGGGCAATCTGTCACGGATTGAACTTGGCCGCCAACAACCGTCGCTCAAACGCTTGATCTCCATTGCCCACGCCCTCAACGTCCAGGTCAGCGATATTGCCCTGCGTGCGGAAGCGCTGGAACAGGTTTCCTCTCCCAAACGGCTTTCCGAGCCGACTCAGAAAAGCTTTTACGACGCCTACCTGCCCTCCGGCTTGAACCCGGATCAGCTGGAAATTCTCCAGGCGGTGGCGGAAACCTTGTTGAAGCAAGCCAGAAAATAAACGCACCCTGAACGCGCCTGTCCGATCCCCGGGGGGATGCTTTTGTCTTGGGAGCGGCCCGGCGACAAAAAAGGCCCCTCGGTCAAGCCACTACGCGTTTGCCCGATCCCCCGGGGGGGATGCTTTTTGTCTTGGGAGCGGCCCGGCGACAAAAAAGGCCCCTCGGTCAAGCCGCTACGCGTTTGCCCGATCCCCCGGGGGGGATGCTTTTTGTCTTGGGAGCGGCCCGGCGACAAAAAATAACGATTCGTAGCCCCCGCTTTGGCTAAGCTGAACGTGACGGCGTTCAAGCTGTACTGAGCTTAAGACGGAGGCCATCATGTTCTCCCGCGTTCTGATTCTGTTGGGGCTGATCTTTACCGCAGGTTCCCTGTCCGTTGCCTATTGGCTCGCCTCCTTGGCATGCGCCATGAACACGGCTGATTGCCAAGAAAAAGGGTGGGACTTGTTCATTGACTTGATGCGCTCCGAGGCGGGCTTGGCATTCTGGCTGGTGTTCAGCCTCGGTCTGATCCTGCTGTTCTGGGGCTTCTGGCGCCTGGCGGATAGCAAACCCGCCAGGTTCTGGCCTCGCTCCCTGCCGC
>JBAYOI010000007.1:0-31322 GCA_041678365.1 Pigmentiphaga sp.
CCCTGAACGCGGATGCGGCCCGCCAGCGGTTTTTGCAGGCCTAGCAGTGTCCGGAACAGCGTGGACTTGCCGCTGCCGTTCGGGCCGAGCAGACACAGCACTTCTCCGGCGTGCAGCGTGAGCTGGATGCCGCGGCCGACGGTCTTCCCGGCGTAGCCGATGTCAAGGCCAGCGCTATCGAGCAAGGTCCGGGTCATGATTGCTCCCGTGTCTTCAGCAGCAGCATCAGGAAGAACGGCGCACCGAGCAGCGAGGTCAACAGCCCCAGCGGCAGCTCGATCGGAGCGATGCTGCGGGCCAATAGATCCGTGGCAACGAGGAAGCTGGCGCCCAGCAGCAGCGAGGCGGGCAGCAGGCGGGAAAATTCGGCGCCAACCAAGAGGCGGGCAATGTGGGGAATGATCAGGCCGACCCAGCCGATAATGCCCGAGAACGACACCGCGCAGGCCGTCATCAGGGTGGCGGCCAGGATCATCAAGCTTCTGAGTTGCATCGGGTGCTGGCCCAGGGCGCGGGCTTCGTCGTCCGGCAGGCTCAGCAAGTTGGTGCGCCAGCGCAGCAGAAAGAGTGGCAGCAGCGCCACCAGCAGGCCGGGGGCCAGCCAGGGCAGATCGTTGCCGGTGATGGCATGCAGGCCGCCCATCAGCCAGAAGGTGATGGAGGGAAGCTGTGAATAAGGATCGGCCAGCAGCTTGAGCAGGGAGATGCCCGCGCCCAGCATGGCACCAATGGCCACGCCCGCCAGCACCAGGATCAGGATGGCGTCGCGGCGGCGGGCGGCGCTGGCAATGACGTAGACCAGCGCCACGGCGCACAGGCCGCCGATGAAGGCCAGGCCCTGCACCCACCACAAGGAGAGTCCCAGGAAAATGCCGAAGGCTGCGCCCAGGCCCGCGCCGGCGGAGACGCCGAGAATATCGGGCGAGACCAGCGGGTTGCGGAACATGGTCTGGTAGGCGGCGCCCGCCGCGGACAGCGCGGCGCCGATCAGCGCCGCCGCGACGGCGCGCGGCAGGCGCAATTGCCAAATGACCAGCCCGTCGGCCTCCGCCGTGCCCGGGTCCCAGAGGCCGGTCCAGACCGCGCGGGGAGACAGCGGGTATTTGCCGATCATCAGGCTCAGGAACAACATCAGGGTGAGCAGCAACAGCAGCGCCGGCATCAGCACCGGGTAACGGAGTTTGGTCATGGCGTAAGTTGCAGGGCGAGGTCCAGCAAGGGATCGGAAGCGGGCAGGCCGCCCGCCAAGGCGGCAAAAGTCAGAAACTCACGTCGATGCATAAAGCGGTTGTCCAAGAGGATGCCAGGTTGCCGCGGGCAGACCCTGAGCCCAGGCCCGCAGCGCGTCCAGTTTACCGAAATGGTTGGCTAGCGCCAGGTCGGGGCTTGCGTGGCCTGCTTGATGCAGCACGGAAGCGGTTATCGAGCAGGGCCTCGGCATTGAGGCCGCAACCTGATTGGTTATATAGGTGGGTTTATATATTTAATGGGCAAAAAAAAGACAACGCAGTCGCCGTTGGAGGACGTTGAATACGTTGTCTTAAGGAGGGTTTCCGCGTTCCCGAGGCCCACAGGGGAACGTGATGGAAAACAGAGTAAGAATACCAAGAGTATTTCGTTATGTCTATTTGGATATAGCGATTCAAAAAGAAAAAGGGTTTATGGTGGTTTTTTTGTCGCTGGGCCGCTCCCAAGACAGGGCGTAGGAGCGAGCGAACGCTCGCGAATCGACCGTTGCATGCCAACATTCGCGAGCGTTCGCTCGCTCCCACGGCCGTTGGCCGCAGGTTAGCCGTTGAACAGATCCTGGCCTGTGGACGAAGCGGGCGCGTTCAGTCCGAGGTGGCGGTAGGTGGACAGCGTGGCAACCCGGCCGCGCGCGGTGCGTTGCAGGTAGCCGTTCTGGATCAGGTAGGGTTCGATCACATCTTCAATCGTGTCGCGTTCTTCACCGATGGCGGCAGCCAGGCTGTCCAGCCCGACCGGGCCGCCGTCGAATTTGTGGACGATGGCGTCGAGCAGCTTGCGGTCCATGACGTCCAGGCCGGCCGGGTCAACGTCCAGCATGGACAGGGCGCGGTGCGCGACGTCCTGGGTGATCTGGCCGCCCGCCTTGACCTCGGCATAGTCGCGCACGCGGCGCAGCAGGCGGTTGGCGATGCGCGGCGTGCCGCGCGAGCGTTGCGCAATCTCCAGTGCGCCGCGTTCGTCAATCTGGGCATTGAGCAGACCGGCGCTGCGCTGGACAATGGCGCACAGCTCGGCGGGGGTATAGAACTCCAGGCGGGCAATGATGCCGAAGCGGTCCCGCAGCGGATTGGTCAGCATGCCCGCGCGGGTCGTGGCGCCAACCAAGGTGAACGGCTGCAGGTCAAGCTTGACGCTGCGCGCGGCGGGCCCTTCGCCAATCAGGATGTCGATCTGGAAATCTTCCAGCGCGGGGTAGAGGATTTCCTCAACCACCGGCGATAGACGATGGATTTCGTCGATGAACAGGACGTCGTTTTTTTCAAGATTGGTCAGCAGGGCGGCCAGATCGCCGGGGCGCTCCAGGATGGGGCCCGAGGTCTGGCGCAGCTGCACGCCCATTTCGCGCGCGATGATGTGCGCCAGCGTGGTCTTGCCTAGCCCGGGCGGGCCGAACAGCAGCACGTGGTCCAGTGACTCCTGGCGGCCCCGCGCCGCGGCAATGAAGATTTCGAGTTGCTCGCGCGCGCGTTGCTGCCCGACGTATTCATCAAGGGCTTTCGGGCGCAAGGCGCGTTCGATGGCCTCTTCGTTCGGTGAGCTTGCCGTGGGCGAGATCACCCGGCTATCGAAGGGCTCTGAGCGGGAGGACAGCTTGTCAGTCTGGATGGCCATGAAGAAACAGGAAAAGGGCGCGGGAACTTCCGCGCTTGAATAATTAACGGGCCAAGGCTTTCAGCGCCAATTTGATGCCGTCGGACACCGAGACATCCGGGGGCAGCGTTTTCAGCGTGGCGCGCGCTTCCTTATCAGAGTAACCCAAAGCCAGCAGCGCATTGAGAATGTCCAGTTGGCTGCTGACCACCGGCGCGGCCGCCGTGCCGAGATCCGCGCCCAGTTTGCCGCGCAGCTCCAGCAGCAGCCGCTCGGCGGTTTTTTTGCCGATGCCCGGTACGCGGACCAGGCTGCCGGTTTCCTGCAGCGTGATGGCCTGGGACAGCTCCTCAACACTCATGCCGCTCAGGATCGACAGCGCGGTGCGGGCGCCGACGCCGCTGACCTTGATCAGCTCCCGGAAGGTCCGGCGTTCCGCCGCCGAGGAAAACCCATAGAGGACATGGGCGTCTTCGCGGATGGCCAGATGCGTCAGCAGGCTGACCTGCGCGCCGAGGTCGGGCAGGTTGTAGAGCGTACTCATGGGAACATCGATTTCGTAGCCGACTCCATTGACGTCGAGGCAAATCTGCGGGGGTTGCTTTTCAACCAGGATTCCAGTCAAACGACCAATCATGTCAGGAGGTTCCGATCAAACGGCCGCCCCGCAGCCGGAGGCGTCCGGCGCCGGGCGTGGCCGGGAGTTGAGTAGACAGTTGTTGGGCGAAGGCGCCGAGGTGGGCATGGCAGATGGCGCAAGCCAGTGCATCCGCGGCGTCCGCGGCGGGCGTGCCATCCAGGTTCAGCAGCCGCTGGACCATCATCTGGACCTGCGTCTTGGCGGCCCGGCCGGTGCCGACGACGGACTTCTTGATCTGCAGGGCGGTGTATTCGTGGACGGGCAGCTGACTGTCCGTCAGCGCGCACAGCACCGCGCCGCGCGCCTGGCCCAGCAGCAGGGTGGAGGCCGGGTTCACGTTGACGAAGACCTGCTCGACTGCGGCCTGGTCGGGCTGGGTGTCGCGCGAGACGTCGCGCAGGTTGTCCAGAATGACGCCCAGGCGCTCGGCCAGCGACAGTTGCGGATCAATGACGATGGTGCCGCTGGCCACGTAGCGCAGGCGGTGGCCGTCGGTGTCGATCACACCGAAACCGGTGCGTCGAAGGCCGGGGTCAACGCCTAGGATGCGCATGGGCTTAGTGCCGGAAGTGGCGCGTGCCGGTCAGAACCATGGCAATGCCGCGCTCATCGGCGGCGGCGATGACTTCATCGTCGCGCACGCTGCCGCCCGGTTGAATGACGCAGCTGGCGCCCGCGTCAATGACGACGTCCAGGCCATCGCGGAACGGGAAGAAGGCGTCGGACGCGACCGCGCTGCCCTGCAGCGTCAAGCCTGCGTTCTCGGCCTTGATGGACGCGATCCGGGCGGAGTCCACACGGCTCATCTGGCCCGCGCCAACGCCCATTGTCATGCCGTTCGCGCAGAACACGATGGCGTTGGACTTGACGTATTTGGCCACCTTCCACGCAAACAGCAGGTCTTGCAGCTGCTGCGGCGTCGGGTGCAGCCGGGTCACGACCTTCAGCGCTTCCGGCGCCACGTTGAACACGTCGGGCTGCTGCACCAGCCAGCCGCCGCCGACGCGTTTGACGTCAAGCGGGTTGGCGCCGGGGCCGGGCGGGACTTCAAGCAGGCGGATGTTCTTCTTCGCGGCAAACACCTCAAGGGCGGCGGCGTCATAGGACGGTGCCAGAATGACTTCGGCGAACTGCTTGGACACTTCCTGAGCGGTGGCGCCGTCCAGCGGGCGGTTGAACGCGATGATGCCGCCAAACGCGGAGGTCGGATCGGTCTTGAAAGCTTTCTGGTAGGCCTCGAGCGGCGAGGCGCCGACGGCGACGCCGCAAGGGTTGGCGTGCTTGATGATGACGCAGGCGGGCGCGTCAAAGGTGCGAACGCACTCGAGCGCGGCGTCGGCGTCAGCGATGTTGTTGTAGGACAGTTCCTTGCCGTGGTGCTGGATGTAGTTGGCCAGCAGGCCTGGCGCGGGTGCGGCGTCCGCATAGAAGGCGGCCGACTGGTGCGGGTTCTCGCCGTAGCGCATGCCCTGGACCTGGCGCATCTGAATGGTGAGGGTGTCCGGATAGGCGTTGCGCACCGGCACTTCATCCTGTGCGGGCGCATTCGTCAGCGTGGTCAGGTAGTTCGCGATCGCGCCATCGTAGGCGGCGGTGTGGGCGAACACTTTCTTGGCCAGATCCAGGCGCAGCGCATAGGAAGTGGTGCCTTGGGCATCGATCTCGGCCAGCACGCGCGTGTAATCGGCAGGGTCGATGACGACGGCGACGCCGCCCGCTTCGGTGCCATGGTTCTTCGCGGCGGCGCGCAGCATGGCCGGACCGCCGATATCGATGTTCTCAATGGCGTCTTCAAACTTGCAGTCGGGCTTGCTGACGGTCTGGACGAAGGGGTAGAGATTCACCACCAGCAGATCGATGCGGCCGATGTCCTGGGCGGCGATGGCGTCCAGGTGGGCCGCCGCGTCGCGGCGGGCCAGCAGGCCGCCATGGATCTTGGGATGCAGCGTCTTGACGCGGCCATCCATCATTTCGGGAAAGCCGGTGTAGTCCGACACTTCCTGCACGGGCAGGCCCGCCTGGGCGAGCAGCTTGGCCGTGCCGCCGGTGGATAAGAGGTGGACGCCTCGTTGGTGGAGCGCTTGCGCGAATTCCACAATGCCGGTCTTGTCCGAAACAGATAAAAGGGCGCGTTCGATTTTCATGATGTGAGGGCTGAAAAAGTTGGGCGGTGACGCTCAACGAAAAATAAAAGGATCAGAGCTGTATTTGGTAGATGTCGAGTTTCTTGCGAAGCGTATTGCGATTGATGCCCAGCATCTCGGCCGCGCGGGACTGATTGCCCTGGGCGCGCTCAAGCACGACTTCCAGCATGGGTTTTTCGATGGCGGACACGACCATATCCCAGATGCCCGTTGTTTTCTCGCCTTCCAGATCCTTGAAGTAGCGCTCCAGGGTAAGCCGGACGCAATCTTCAAGCGTGTGTTCTTTCATGTGGGGTCCTTGTCGGGCTCAAGCAGCGTGAACCAGGGGCGGGGCGGAATCGGCGCGATCCAGCCAGTCCGCGACGGCTTGCCACTGCTCTTGCGTGTTATCGATGAGATTGATCCTGGAGCAAAACGCTTCACCGCCGGGTAGCTTGCCCAAGTACCAGCCAATATGCTTGCGGGCAGTCCGGACGCCGGTGTATTCGCCATAGAAGCGATAATGGTCATCCAGGTGCTCAAGCAAGACTTCCCGCATTTCCCGCCATCCCGGACCGGGGAGCCGTGTGCCCGTTTCAAGATAGTGCACGATTTCCCGGAAGATCCAGGGATTGCCCTGCGCCGCCCGGCCAATCATGATGGCGTCGGCGCCGGTGAGATCCAGTACCCGCCTGGCTTTTTCAGGGGAGTCGATGTCGCCGTTGGCAATGACCGGGATGCCGAGCTCGGCCTTGACGCGGGCAATGGTTTCATACTCGGCCTGACCCTGGTAGAGGTCCTGGCGGGTCCGGCCATGCAGGGCCAGCGCGGCAATGCCGATGTCCTGCGCGCGGCGTGCAATGCGCAGGACGTTGCGCTGCTCGGGCGACCAGCCCGTGCGGGTCTTCAGCGTAACCGGAACGCCAAGCGGCGTACAAGCCTTGACAACGGCCTCAATGATGCGGGCAACCAGATCCTCGTCGCGCAGCAAGGCCGACCCGGCGGCGGCATTACATACTTTCTTGACCGGGCAACCCATATTGATGTCAATGATGCGCGCCCCTTTGGAAACGTTGAACACGGCGGCTTCCGCCATCATGCCGGGGTCGCCGCCCGCGATCTGAACGGCGATCGGCGCGATTTCCCCTTCATGGTTCAAGCGGCGTGCTGTCTTGACACTGTTCCAGAGCCGCGGGTTGCTGGCCGCCATTTCCGAAATGGCGTGACCGGCCCCGAGCCGCTTGCATAATTGCCGGAACGGACGATCCGTCACCCCCGCCATGGGGGCGACAAAGACCGGGTTCGGAAAGGAATAGGGGCCGATGCGCATGACAAAAACGCCGGGACCACGCGGGCGCCAGCGGGATGAAACGGGTGGGGAAGAGACTAGCGATTGTACCCTTCAACGCGAAGTCGTGCTGATTCGGCCCATCCTATTCACGTAAACCCGAAAGCAAATGCTGGGCGAGCGGGCCGCGCAGGCGGCGCGACAGGTCCATGCCGAGCAGCGCCAGCCCGGCGGCATGCTCGACCACCGGCAGCCGGGTGGCGAAGGCGCGCGGCAGAAAATCCGTCACGCCCAGCGTCAGCAGGCGGTCGGTCCGGCGCTTGCGGGCATAGTCGGACAGAAGGGTTTCCGGCGCCGCGGTATCCAGCCTGCCGCGCAGGCTCTGCGCCAGTTGCGCGGCATCGCGCAGGCCCAGGTTCAGGCCCTGGCCCGCGACCGGGTGCAGGGTTTGCGCGGCATTGCCGATATAAACGTGGTTCTGCCAGACGAGTTGGCGGCGCGCGTTCAGGCCCAGCGGGAAGGTCTGGCGCGGGTTGGGCGTGCTCAACTGGCCGAGGCGGTCGCCGAACACGTGTTGCAGCGCGTCGGCGAAGGCGGAGGGAGGCAGGGCGGTGAGCGCCGCGGCGCGTTCCGGGGTGCAGCACCATACCAACGAATAGCGGCCGCGCTGGCCTTGCGGTCCGTCGTGGTAGGGCAGCAGCGCCAACGGTCCTTCGCGGGTAAACCGTTCATAGGCCCAGCCCGGCTTTGGACGGCTGGCCTGCACCAGGGTCAGCACCGCGTGCTGCTGGTAGTCGCGCCGCCAGTCCTGCACGGCTTGTTTGTCGTAGGTGCCGCCTTCGGCATGGACGCAGAAGCGGGACGTGAAGGTGTGCCCATCCTGCTTGAGCAGGCTGTGCGTGCCGTGGTTGGCGAGCACTTCCGGCGGTGACCCCGACAGCACGGTGATGCCGCTGTGCTCGATCGCCTGCCGCAAGGCCTGGACCAGATCGGTATACGCCACCACGGTGCCCAACTGCGGCACGCTGAAGTCCTGGTGGGAGATCAGGGCCCGTCCGAGCCGCCCTTGCTGTGAGACGTGGACGTGCTGGATCGGTGTGCCGCGTTCGGGCCAGGCATGCAATTGCCGCAGCAGCATTTCACTGCCGTGATTCAGGGCGATGGCGCGGGGATCGTCGTCCAGGCCGCTGGCGGCCTGCGCTGACTGGCAAATCACGATGCGGGCGGGATCCGGCGCATGGCGGGCCAGCAGCAGTGCCAGGGTCAGGCTGACCGGCCCGGCGCCGAACAAGGTGAGGGCGGCCTCCATGATCAGCCCCGCATCAGCGTTTCAATCTCGTCCGGGTCGACCGGAACGTCACGCGTCAGCAGCTCGCATCCGTCCGCGGTGACCAGCGCGTCGTCTTCAATGCGGATGCCAATATCCCAGAATGCCTCGGGCACGTCGTCGGCGGGTCGCACGTAGATGCCGGGCTCAATGGTCAGGACCATGCCCGGTTCCAGCGTGCGCCACGTGCGTTGCGCGGGGTTGGCGGGGTCGGCTTCGCGGTAGTCGCCGACGTCGTGCACGTCAAGCCCAAGCCAGTGGCCGGTTTTGTGCATGTAAAAGCGGCTATAGCTGCGGGTATCCAGGACTTCGTCGAGGGAGCCTCGCAGCAGGCCGATGTCGAGCATGCCCTGCGCGAGGATGTTCACGGCGGCGTCGTGCGCGTCGTTGAAGCGCTGGCCGGGGCAGGTCATGCCGATGGCCGCCTGCTGGGCATGCAGGCACAGCTCATACAAGGCGCGTTGCGGCCCGCTGAAGCGCCCATTGACCGGGAAGCTGCGGGTGATGTCGCCGGCATAGCTGTCAAATTCGCAGCCGGCGTCGATCAGCAGCAGTTCACCATCTTGCAGCACGGTGTCGCCCGCCCGGTAGTGCAGGACGCAGGCATTGGCGCCGGTGGCGACAATGGAGTTGTAGGCCACATTCTGCGCGCCATGGCGGCGGAACTCATGCAACAACTCGGCTTCAATTTCATATTCATGCAGGCCGGGGCGGGTGGCCTGCATGGCGCGGCGATGCGCCTGCGCCGAGATCCGGGCGGCCGTGCGCATGCTCTGGATTTCGGCTTCATCCTTGATCAGGCGCATGGCGGCGAGTTGCGCGCGCAGATCCCAGATCCGCTTTGGCGCGGTGGCGCCGCTGCGGCCCTGGGCGCGCGCGGCATTGAGCCAGCCCGCAATCCGGGCATCCAGCGCACTGCCATCGGCCAGCGGCGCAAACAGGTTCTCCTGGTTGAGCAGCAGCGGCGGCAGGTGCTCGTCAAGGGCGCTGACGGCGAACGCTTCATCAACGAGGAAGGCCTCCTGGGCGGCATCCGGCCCGATCCGGTAGCCGGTCCAGATTTCCTGGTCGAGGTTTTTTTCGCGGCAGAACAGCACGGATCGCTGCTGCGCATCATCCGCGACCAGCACCAGCCAGGCCTCGGGCTCGATGAAGCCGGTCAGGTAAAAAAAATCGCTGTCATGCCGGTACGGATAGTCCGCATCACGGTTGCGCATGACTTCGGGGGCGGTGGGCAGAACCGCCACCCCGCCGCCTTGCGCCTGCATCCAGGCGAGCACGCGTTGGCGGCGTTTCAGAAAAGGGGTCAGGTCAGTGGGCGGGAGACTCATCAAACAATCCTCAGACGGAGTGGCTGGCGCGCAGGCGCTGATCCAGCGCGGCCAAGCGCTCGGGGGTGCCGATATCTTCCCATATCCCACGGAAATGGGTGCCGATGACTTGGTTTCGCCGCATGGCGGCGCGCAGCAGCGGCGCCAGCTTGTGCGGCTGTCCGGGAGGAAGATCGGCAAAAAGGGCGGGGGAATACAGGCCGATGCCGGAGAAGGTGAGGCGCTGCGTTGCGTGCTCGGGGGCGTCATCGGCGGGGGTGTCATCGGTGACGTGCGGAGCGGGGTTCAGCATGAAGTCGCCGCCGGGGTGATGGGACGGATTGTCCACCAGGCAGAGCCAGGCCAGGCTGGCCGTCCGCCGCAGCTGTTCGGCGGCGGCGGGGGCGGCCTGGGGATTCCAGTCGGTCCAGACGTCGCCATTGACCACCAGGAACGGCGCCTGGCCGAGGCTGGGCAGCGCCTGCCGGATGCCGCCCGCTGTTTCCAGCGCGCTGGATTCCGGAGAGTAATGGAGCCGGACGCCCCAGCGCTCGCCGTGGCCAAGCCGGGCGGGAAATTGTTCGCCCAGCCAGGCGTGGTTGATCACAATGTCGTGAATGCCCGCCGCGGCCAGCTTTTCAATATGCCAGACGATCAGCGGCTTGCCGCCGACGCTCAGCAACGGCTTCGGGGTCTGGTCAGTCAGCGGGCGCATGCGCTCTCCGCGCCCCGCGGCAAGAATCATGGCCCGCATCAGAAGGAAAACCCGTACTCGACTTTCTCGATGCGGTTCAGCACGCGCAGCAAGGCGTTGAACTGGCCGTAGCGCGATGCCACCTGACGCACATAGGCGCTGACGCGCGGGATGTGATCCAGGTAGTGGTGCTTGCCGTCGCGGTGCGAGAGCCGGGCGAACACGCCAAGAATCCGCAGGTTGCGTTGCAAGCTCATCCACTCATAGGCCACGTGGAAATCCGCGAAGTCCGGCGGCACCGGCAGGTTTGCCGCTTTCGCCTTTTCCCAATAGCGGATGGCCCAGTCCAATTGCTGGGCTTCGTCCCAGGTCGTGCGGGCATCCAGCAGCAAGGAGGCGAGATCATAGGTGAGCGGGCCGCGCACGGCGTCCTGGAAGTCGATCACGCCGGGGTTCGGGCCGAAGTCCGCGCCGTCAGGGTAGTGGGTCGCCATCAGGTTGGGCGAATGAAAATCGCGATGGACGAAGACCTGCGGCTGCTTGGCCAGCGTATTGACCAGTTCGGAAAAAACCGTGTCCAGCTGCTGGTTTTCCTGATCGGTCAGCGGTGACTGGCAGTGCATGGCGGCATACCATTGGCCGAACAGTCCCAGTTCTTCGCGCATGCGCGCCGCGTCATAGACCGGCAGGCTGCTGGCGTCGGCCCGCTGCACCTTGATCAAGGCGTCAAGCGCATCCAGGTAGAGGCGGTGAATGCGGGCGTCGGAGGCGCCAGTCTGTAAAATTTGGTAATAGGTATGGGTGCCCAGGTCGGAGAGCACGAGAAACCCCTGTCCGGCGTCTTCGGCAATGCGGCGCGGCACCGTGACCCGGGCCTGATCCAGCAGCCGGGCCACGTCCAGGAAAGTCTGGCAGTCTTCTTTGTCGGGCGGCGCATCCATGACGATCAGGCTCTGGTCCTGCAGGGTCCGGATGCGGAAGTAACGGCGGAAGCTGGCGTCGCTGGACGCGGGCGTGAGGCTGGACAGGTCCAGTGCCAGCCCGGCGGGCAGTTGTTCCAGCCAGCGGGTCAGCGCAGCCAGGCGCAAATCGTCATGCATGGTGATGTAAGTATTGAGAAGTATTGCGGTTGAATGGTTCCATGCCTTCTATAATACCGAGCGCACGCCTGCGCTTGCCAGTTTTGTTGAGGCGGGCGGGGTCCTCACGCGGTATGCTTTGAGCTTTCTTTGTCCAACTGAATGGGTCTTCGATTGAATCGGTGGTTCAGCCTTATCGCTGCCTGGGCAGTGATCCCCCTGGCGCAAGCCCAGGAATCCGTATCGGCCGTGCCGTCGTTGCGCAGCGCTTCGCAGCTGGAGTCACGCGCCGGCCAGCACCGTGAAGACGCTCCGGTTTTCATTGAAGCCGAGTCCCTGACCGGTCAGGCCCAGGAGTTTTTCCAGCTTGACGGGCAAGCGGAAATCCGTCGGCCGGGCATGGTGATCAAAGGCAACCGGCTTCGCTACGATCAGGTTGAAGACGAGGTCGAGGCCGAAGGCGGCGTGCGCATTCTTCATGACGGCCTGAGCCTGTCCGGGCCGCGCTTGCGGATGAACCTGGTCAGCGGCACGGGCTTGATCGAAGAGGCCGCGTTCCAGTATGCCCCGACGGGCGGCCGCGGCCAGGCCGAGTCGCTGGAGCTGTTGGGCAATAAGCGGGCGCGCGCGCGGGGTGTGCGCTATACCGGCTGCGATTGCGAAGCGCCTGCCTGGGAGCTGCGCGCCAGCCGCGTTGATTTTGATTACAACACTGATGTTGGCGTCGGCTATGGCAGCGTGCTGTACTTCAAAGGCGTGCCGATACTCGGCGCGCCGGTGTTGTCGTTCCCGCTGAGCGATGCGCGCAAGTCCGGCTTTTTGTCGCCCACGTTCGGGCTGACCAGTAAAAGCGGCCTTGAGTTCCAGCTTCCGTACTATGTGAATATTGCGCCCAACCGGGATCTGACGCTTTATCCGCGCTATATGCAGCGCCGCGGCTGGCAGCTTGGCGGCGAGTTCCGCTATCTGGGCGCGGACTACGCGGGCCAGACCAGCTTGTTCTATCTGCCGGATGACCGCCGGGCGCACCGCGACCGCTACCTGCTGCGCTCGCAGCACCAGCACCGGCTCGGTGACCGGCTCCGCCTGGACTGGAACGTCAACAAGGCCTCCGATGACGCCTATTTCCGCGATTTGTCCGCGGTGGGAACCGGCCAGTCCTCAACTGCCACGCTCGAGCGGTCGTTGACCTTGAGCTGGAACGAGGAGTACTGGAGCGCATTCGGACGGGTCGTCAATTATCAGACCCTGCAGGATCCGCTCGCGCCGATCGTGCCGCCGTATGCCAGAGAGCCGCAGCTGCACCTGACGGGCGCCCGCTATGACGTCAATGGCTTTGATCTGCGTTTTGATGCGGACCTGACGCGTTTCAGCGCACCCACGCAACAGCAGCGCTCCGGTTCACGCGCCTTCGTGCAGCAGACCGTGTCGTACCCGGTGATCCGGCCCGGCGGTTTTTTCATCCCCACTGTCAAGCTGCATGCGGCGCAATACCACAATGACAGCTTCCAGGGCCAAGCGTCGGGCAATCAAAGCCTAGTCGTGCCGGTCATGTCACTGGATTCAGGCCTGGTCTTCGAGCGTGAGACCGATGTGATGGGGGAGGCGCTGACGCAAACGCTGGAGCCGCGCCTCTACTACCTGCGCGTGCCGCGCCGCAACCAGCTGGACCTGCCGATCTATGACACGGCGCTGGCCGATTTCAACTTCGCGCAGATTTTTTCCGATAATTTGTACGTCGGCAATGACCGTTACGCCGAAGCCAACCAACTGACGGCCGCTTTGTCCACCCGCTGGCTGGACCCCAAGACTGGCCAGGAACGCGCCCGTATCACCGGGGCGCAGCGCATTTATTTTGGCGAACACGAGCCGGTCATGAAAGGCGAGACGCCGCGTTCGGGCGGGCGCTCGGACTTCCTGCTCTCGGTCTATGGCGCCTTGACGTCAACCTTGAGTGGAGAAACCACGATTCAATACAATCCCGATATTGACCGCGTGACGCGTTCAACCATCGGCTTTCGCTGGCATCCGAAGCGCCTGAGCACCTTGTCGGTCGCGTATCGGTACAAACGTCCCGATGTCACCGTGACGGGGCAGGAACTGCTTGACGTTGCCTTCCAGTGGCCGCTGGCGCGCAATGTGTTCGGCATCGGACGGATCAACTATTCCTTGCAGGAAAACCGGATTGCGGAGTCGGTGGCGGGGATTGAATATGTGGGCAACTGCTGCTGGGCCGCGCGCGTGGTCGCGCAGCGCTATGCCGTGGCGCGCCAGAACGCCACCACGGCAATGTTCTTCCAACTTGAACTGACCGGCTTTGGCGGCATTGGCAATAACCCGATCACCACGCTGCGCAGAACCATTCCCGGTTATCAATTAGTCAACCCAACGCCCGCAAGGGAAACGGTGTTCGAAAGGTACGAATAAATGGCATTGAAACAATTTTCCCGCGTATCCATGGCCACGGGCCGCGGCGCTGGCGTTGCGCTGTCTTCCCTGCTGGCGGTCCTGCTGGCCGGACCGGTGCAGGCGCAGGGCTTGCGCGTACCGGAAGGATTCCCCCCGGCAACGTCAACGCCGTTGCAATCCGCGCCGCCGCCATCCATGCCTGCGCAGTCCATGCCGCTTGAGTCGCCCGCGCCCGCCAGCCGGAGCCGGGTCGGCGATTACATTGTTGCGGTGGTGAACTCCGACGTGATCACCCGCCGCGAACTGGATGGCCGGATGCAGATTGCGCTGGCTTCGCTGCAGCAACAGAATATCCAGCCGCCAAGCCAGGAAGTCGTGGAGCGGCAGGTGCTGGAACGGATGATTGTCGAGCGCACCCAGCTTCAGGAAGCGGCGGCGGCCGGGATCCAGGTTGATGACACCATGCTTGACCGCGCCGTGGCCCGGATTGCCGAGCAGAACCAGGTCAGTGTGGATCAGCTGCGCGATGAACTGAATCGGAACGGCCCCGGCTTTCAGCAATACCGTGAGGATTTGCGCCAGGAAATCCTGATGGTGCGTTTGCGTGAACGTGAAGTGGACTCCACGGTTGCCGTCTCCGAAACTGAAATTGACGCATTGATTGAAGAAACCCGCGGCCAGGCCGCGCCTGCGGAAATGACCTTGGCCCAGATCCTGGTGCGGGTGCCGGAAGGCAGCCCGTCCGATGAGGTGGCGCGTCAGCGGCGCAAAGCCGAAGTCCTGCTGGAACAGTTGCGCGGCGGGGCTGACTTCGCCCAGTTGGCGGCCGCTTCGTCGGACGGCGAAGAGGCGCTGCGTGGCGGCGAGCTGGGCACCCGGCCCGCGGACCGCTGGCCTGAACTGTTCCTGCAGGCCGTGTCGCGGCTGCAACCGGGACAGGTCTCTGAGATCATCCAGTCAGGCAATGGCTTTCACATTCTGAAAGTGGTGGAGCTGACCTCGGCCACCGGCGTGGTGCTGCCCACTGAATCGATGCCGGTGCAACAGACCAAGGCGCGCCACATTTTGTTGAAGACCTCGCAAATCCTCAGCGACGAGCAGGCGCGCACCCGCCTGAGCGGCCTGCGCGATCGCCTGGTGCAGGGCGGCGAATCGTTCACCGAGCTGGCTCGCCAATATTCGAACGATGCGTCCGCGCCGCAAGGCGGGGACCTGGGCTGGCTGTCGCCGTCCGAAACCGTGCCTGAGTTCGAGCGCGTGATGAACTCGCTGGAGCCGGGCCAGGTCAGCCAACCCATTCAAAGCCCATTCGGCTGGCACTTGATCCTGGTCGAGGATCGGCGCACGCAGGACGTGGGCCGTGAACGCCAGCGCTCGGCGGCCCGGCAAACGCTGTTCCAGCGCAAGGTGGATCAGAAATATGAAGACTGGGCCAGCGCCTTGCGGGATCGCGCCTACGTGGAAATCCGCCTCGGCGACGATCAGCAGATCAACTATTGATGGGTGGAGAACAGGCCATGCGCCGTTTGATGCTGACGACGGGAGAACCGGCGGGGATCGGGCCTGAGATCGCCGTCCAGGCGGCGCGGTGGTTTGTCCGGCAGCAAGCGGACGGCGCGCTGCCTGCTGACCTGGAGCTGGTGCTGGTCGGGGATCCGGATTTGCTTTCGCAACGGGGCGGCGGCTTGCGCTTGGCCGATCTGCCCGGCGTGGCGGTATTGCCGGTGCCCTTGCGGACGCCTGCGGTGGCGGGCCAGCTTGCCGTGGCCAACGGTCCTTACGTGCTGGAAACGCTGGATCGCGCCATTGAGGCGGTGGAGCGGGGACAGGCCTGTGCGATTGTCACCGCGCCGGTTCACAAGGGCGTCATCAACGACGCGGGCGTGCCGTTTTCAGGGCATACCGAGTACTTGCAGGAGAAGGCCGGCGTTGCCAAGGTCGTGATGATGCTGGCGGGCGGCGGCTTGCGCGTGGCGCTGGCCACGACCCACCTGCCGTTGCGGCAAGTGGCCGACGCCATCACCCAGGATTTGCTGGTGCAGGTCCTCGGCATCCTGCATGATGATCTGCGGCGCAAGTTCGGCCTGGCCGAGCCGCGTATTGCGGTGTGCGGCCTGAATCCGCATGCGGGCGAGGGCGGCCATCTGGGCACCGAAGAACAAACCATTATTGAACCCGCGCTGGCGCAGGCGCGCGCCCGGGGCTGGCATGTGCACGGCCCGCTGCCCGCGGATACGCTGTTCGTCCCGCATTTCGTGCAGCGCTTTGATGCGGTGCTGGCCATGTACCACGATCAGGGCTTGCCGGTGCTGAAGCACGCGAGCTTTGGCGGCGGCGTCAACATCACCTTGGGCTTGCCGTATGTGAGGACCTCGGTGGATCACGGCACGGCGCTGGACCTGGCTGGACAGGGCAAGGCGGACACCGGCAGCCTGCAGGAAGCCATTGTCCAGGCCCATCTGATGACCCGGGGCTAGGGCTCGCGAACCAAAAGGCGCCAGGTGCGCCGGAGAATTTTTCATGAAACATCAGGCGCGCAAGCGCTTCGGCCAGCACTTTCTGGTCGACGACAGCATTACCGAAGGCATTGTTCGGGCCATCAACCCGAAGCGGGACGACAATGTGGTGGAAATCGGCCCCGGGCTGTCCGCGCTGACCCAGCCCTTGCTGGAACGGCTCGACTTCCTGAACGTGGTCGAGATCGACCGCGACCTGGCGGCGCGGCTGCGCAATACCTATTCGCCGAAGCGCTTGCAGGTGACGGAGGCCGATGCGCTGACCGTTGATTTCAAGCAGTTCGGCGAGCGCCTGCGGGTGGTGGGCAACTTGCCTTACAACATTTCCTCGCCCTTGCTGTTCCACTTGATTGATGCTGCCGAGCAGGTCTATGACCAGCACTTCATGCTGCAGCGCGAAGTGATTGACCGCATGGTGGCGAGCCCCGGCTCCTCCGACTACAGCAGGCTGTCGGTCATGCTGCAGTCGCGTTATGACATGGAAAAACTGTTCGACGTGCCGCCCGAGGCGTTTGATCCGCCGCCGCGCGTGGTGTCGGCGGTGGTGCGGATGATTCCGCTGCCGGATTCGCGCCCGCGCCCGAAAAGCGAGGCCGCGTTTGCGCAAACCGTGGCAAAGGCGTTTTCTCAGCGCCGGAAAATGCTGCGGCGGGTATTGGGCGACTGGACCGCCCATATTGACTGGATCGGGCTGGGCATTGCTGAAACCGCGCGCGCCGAGACGCTGTCCGTGAGCGATTTCATTGCTTTGTCGGACACATTGGTAGAGAAAGGTATTTTGCGTTAAGCCCCCACGCTAGCCGCTATTGGGGCAGTGCTGCCTCAACCAAAAAACCAGTAGCAGACCGCAATCGCGGCAATCACGCCCGCCAGATCCGACAGCAGCGCGCAGCCGACCGTATGCCGGACGCGCTGGATCCCGACGGCGCCGTAATACACGGCCACGACGTAGAACGTGGTTTCGGTGCTGCCCTGGATGGTGGCGGCTACCAGCGCCGGGAAGCTGTCCACGCCATGCGCCTGCATGGTCTCGATCATCATCGCGCGCGCCGCGCTGCCGGAAAAAGGTTTGACCAAGGCGGTCGGCAGCGCATCAACGAAGGCCGTGTCCAGACCCAGGGCCTGCACCGTCCAGCGGACGCCTTCCAGCGCGAACTCAAGCGCGCCTGAGGCCCGCAACACGCCCACCGCGCACAGCATGGCCACCAGATAGGGCAACAGCGACTTGGCAACGTCGAAACCGTCTTTCGCGCCTTCAATGAAGGATTCGTAGACCGGCACCTTGCGCCAGGCGCCAATGCATAAAAAGACCACGATGATGCCGAACAGCGTCAGGTTGCCCAATAAGGAGGACAGGCTGGCCAGCGCCGCGGCCGACAGGCTGGCCAGCAGCGCCATGAACCCGCCCATCAGCAGCGCGAAGCCGCCGAGCCACCCCAGCACGACCGGATCATGCAGGCGAATGCGCTGCAATAGCGCCACGGACAGCAGGCCCACCAGCGTGGAGGCGCTGGTGGCCAGCAGAATGGGCAGAAAGACCAGGGTCGGGTCCGGCGCGCCCTGCTGGACGCGATACATGAAGATCGTCACCGGCAGCAGCGTCAATGACGAGGCGTTGAGCACCAGGAACAGGATTTGCGCATTGCTGGCGGTATGCGTGCTGGGATTCAGGGTCTGCAGGGACTTCATGGCCCGCAGACCAATGGGCGTGGCCGCGTTGTCCAGCCCCAGCATGTTCGCGGCAAAGTTCATGGTCATCAGGCCGGTGGCGGGATGGCCACGCGGCACTTCCGGCATCAACCGGGCGAACAGCGGGTCCAGCAGCCGCGCCAGCGCGTCGACCAGGCCCGCTTGTTCGGCCACCTTCAGCAAGCCCATCCACAAGGTCAGTGTCCCGAACAGGACGATCATGACCTCCACGGAGAGCTTGGCCATGCCGAACAGGCTGGCGACGATTTCCTGAAAGACCTGAACATTGCCATGCAAGCCCCATTGGGCCAGGCCCGCCATGGCGGCGATCAGGAAAAAACCGAGCCAGAGTCTGTTCAGCATGCAGTCATCAGTCCTGGCGGCCTTTGGTCTGGATGAATTCGATCTTGTAGCCGTCCGGGTCTTCGACGAAGGCGATGACGGTGGTGCTGTGCTTCATCGGGCCCGCTTCGCGGGTGACCTTGCCGCCGCGCGCCTTGACCCGCTCACAGGCGGCGTAGGCGTCGGGCACCTCGATCGCGATGTGGCCATAGCCATTGCCCAGGTCATAGGAGGGCGTATCCCAGTTGTGCGTCAGCTCGATCACGGCGGCCTTGTCTTCGTCGTCATAGCCGACGAAAGCCAGCGTGAACTTGCCTTCCGGGTAGTCTTTGCGGCGCAGCAGGCGCATGTCGAGGACGCTGGTATAGAACGCGATCGAGCGCTCAAGATCGCCAACGCGCAGCATGGTGTGAAGAATTCGCATGATGAGATCCGTAAAAAATCAGAGGAATTGAGGGAGGCTGGCAGGATCATGCCGACGCAGCGCATCGCGCGCGGATTCAAAGCCGGGCAGCAGTTGCTCGACTTCCGCCCAGAACTGCGACGAATGGTTCATTTCACGCAGATGGGCGAGTTCATGCACGATGACGTAGTCAATGATTTCCAGCGGGAAATGGATCAAGCGCCAGTTTAGGCGAATGTTGCCGGCTTGCGTGCAGGAGCCCCAGCGCGTGGAGGCCGAGGACAGCCGCCACTGGTTGATTTTCAAGCCGTGCAGCGCCTGGAAGTGTTGGAGCCGCGCGTCGAAGATCCGGCGGGCCTGATGGTGCAGCCAGGCCTGCACGCCGTCCTGAATCTGTTTGGGGTCGGCGCTGGAGGCCAGCGGCAGCAGCAGCACGTCACCGGCGGTGGGCTGGTCCGCGTCGCCGCTGAAACGCAGTGCGCCCGCCGGATCCAGGTTCAGGACGATGCGCTGACCCAGATAGGGCAGAGTCCCACCTTGTTCCCAGCGGGTCTGGTTCAGCGCCAGGCGCTCCTTGCGCTGCTTCCATTCATGCAGTTTGTTGCGGATCCAGGGCGCTTTTTCGCGGATGGCTTCGTCAATTTGTGCAACGGACACCCACTGTGGCGCGGTGACGCGCAAGCCGTCGTCGCCGATCCGGAAGCCAATGCTTTTGCGGCGGGAGCGCAGCAGCAGGTAGTCGAGGCTTTGATCGTCAATCATGACGCGCCGCAGCCGGGCACCCATCGGCAGTTTGGCGGGCAGGGCGGGGGTGGGCGGCTCATCCGCGGCAGGCGCGGGTGACGCCGAAGGCGTGAAGCCGAAGCTCAGTTGAGGCGTGACCAAGTCGGAAACCATCGCATTGTGACGCAAGCGGGACGGGGATGGGTTTCTTGACTGGGTCATGTTCAACACTCCTGTTAATGGGGCTGCGACTCGGGATAACGTTCGGGGTTCAAACGGCGCATTTCGGTTTCGATCCACGTTTCGACCTGCTGGTTGACCTGGTCGGCGGTCAGGCCCTCGGTCTGGATGACCGGGCCGATGGAGACGGTCACCAGGCCGGGCCTTTTGATGAAGGCATTCCGGGGCCACAGCTCCCCGGCATTGTGCGCGATCGGGATCACTTGGGTGCCGAGCCGGACGGCCACCCGGGCGCCGCCGCTCTTGTATTTGCCGATTTTGCCCGGGGCGGTGCGAGTGCCCTCCGGGAACATCAGCAGCCACCTGCCATCATCAAGAATGCGGCGGCCGTGGCGGATGATCTGCTCAAAGGATTCCGATCCGCGCTGGCGGTTGATTGGCACCATTTCCAGCGCCGCCAGGCTCCAGCCAAAAAACGGAATCCAGTTCAACTCTCGCTTATACACATAACAGATGTCTTTTGGCATCCATCCGGCAAAAAACATGGTTTCCCAGGCCGATTGATGCTTGGACAGCACGATGGCGGGACCCTCAGGCAGGTTCTCCTCGCCGATCAGGCGCCAGCGTATGCCCAGAATGTACTTGGCGGCCCAGACGCACATCGTGGGCCAGCCCACCGTCAGTTTGTAGCGCAAGCGCAGCGGCAGCGGCCGCCACAGCAGGCAGGCCAGCGCATAGGGAATGACGGTGACGACCATGAAAATGGCATACAGCAGAGAGCGAATCCAGGCCATGTCAGGCTTCCTCCGGGATCACGGCGGCTTCCAGCGCCACGGCCACCGCCATCAGGTTTTCCCAAACGGTGGTGCGCGCGGGCAGATCGCCTTTTTCCAATGTTTTGCGGCCATTGCCGGTCAGGACGAGGCAAGGCTGGCAGCCGACCGCCGCCGCGGCGTCCAGATCGCGCCGGGAGTCGCCCACTGCGATCACGTCGGTCAGGTCCACTTCGAAACGCTGCGCGATCGCGTTGAACAGACCGGGCAAGGGCTTGCGGCATTCACAGCCCTCATCGGGCAGATGCGGGCAAATGAAAATGCCGTCGAGCTGACCGCCGACGGCGGCCAGCTCGGTGCGCAGCTTGTGATGCATGGCGTTCAGCGCGGCCATGTTGAACAGCCCGCGCCCGAGGCCCGACTGGTTGGTGGCGATCACCACCTTGAACCCCGCCCGGTTGATACGGGCAATGGCTTCCAGGCTGCCGGGCAGCGCGACCCATTCCTCGGCGGATTTGACGAACTGCGCGCTGTCCTGATTGATCACGCCGTCGCGGTCAAGAATGACCAGCCGGGGGCGGGCGGGCGGAGAGAGCGTTTGGCTCACGACGTCGCCAGGCGGGACAGGTCCGCCACCCGGTTCATCATCTGATGCAGCTCGGCCAGCAAGGCCAGGCGGTTGGTCCGGATGGCCGGGTCTTCCGCCATGACCATGACGTCGGCAAAAAAGGCGTCCACCGTGGCGTGAACCTGGGACAGCAGGGTCAGCGCGCCGGTGAAATCACCGGCCTCGACGCGGGCGTCCACTTGCGGCGCCAGCGTGGCAATGGCCTGGTACAAGGTTTTTTCCGCAGGCTCCACAAGCCGGTCTTGCTGGACGCGGGCTTGCGGGTTCTCGACTTTTTTCAGCAGATTGCCGATACGTTTGTTCGCGGCCGCCAGGCTGGCGGCCTCAGGCAGTGCATAGAACCGCAGAACGGCTTCCACCCGGGCCGATACCTGTGCCAGCGGGGGCTGGATGGCCAGGACCGCATCCACCGCCTGACGGTCGAACTGATTGCTCAATTGGTTGCGGTAGCGCTCATAGATGAAATCGCGCACGTCTTGCTGCACGGATTCGGCGATGGCGGGCTGGAACTGCTGCGCTGCCTGCGCGAGCAGACTGTTCAGCGTCAGCGCTTGCGAACCGGACAGACGGCCGCCCGCCGCCAGCTGTTCAAAGGCGCTGATCAAGCCCAGCGCGGCGCGGCGCAGCGCGTACGGATCCTTGTCGCCGGTCGGCGCCAGGCCGATGCTCCAGATGCCGAGCAGCGTTTCCGCGCGTTCGGCAATGAACAGGGCGGCGGCCACGTCGTTGCCGTCATTGATGGCTTCATCCAGGCGGATCCGGTATTGCTCGCGGATGGCCCGCACGACGCCGGCCGGTTCCCCGTGCGCTTCGGCGTAATACGCGCCCATCAGGCCTTGCAGCTCCGGGAATTCGCCCACCATGCCGGTGACCAGGTCCGCCTTGGCCAGGCGGGCGGCGCGTTGCGCCTGCTCCGGATTGGCCTGGATGGCGCGGCCGACCCACGCCGCCAGCGCCGCGATGCGTTCGGCGCGCGCCAGTTGGGAGCCCAGTTTGTTGTGATAGACCACCGAGGCAAGCTGTCCGACCCGCTCGTCCAACGGCTGTTTTTTGTCTGTTTCAAAGAAGAACTGCGCATCCGCCAGACGCGGGCGGACGACGCGCTGGTTGCCTTCAACGATATTGCTCGGATCATCCAGGCGCATATTGCTGACGATCAGGAATTGATTGGTCAGCCGTTGGCCGTCGGACTCGAACAGCGGGAAGTATTTCTGGTTCAGGCGCATGGTCAGGATCAGGCATTCCTGCGGCACGGCCAGGAACTCGGCATCGAACTTGCCCACGTACACCGTCGGGTATTCAACCAGGGCGGTGACTTCATTGAGCAGTGGCGTGACTTCCTCCTCATTGCCGAGCGACGCGCCCAGCGCGGCCGCCTGTTGGCGCAGTTGCGCCTCGATGTTGCTGCGGCGCTGCGTGAAGCTGGCCATGACCTGGCCCTGGCTTTCCAGCAACTGCTCGTAGTCATTGGCGTGAGGCAGGGAAATCTCGGCCTGCCGGGACTGGAAGCGATGGCCTTTGGTGCTGCGTCCGGCGGTCAGGCCGAGCACGGAAATCGGCAGGACGTCTTCTCCCCACAAGGCCACGAGACCGTGGGCGGGGCGGACGAACTTGACGGTGGTTTCGCCGTCATCGAGCTGATAGCTCATGACTTTGGGGATCGGCAGCTTGCTCAGCGCATCGTCCACATAGTCCTGGATGACCGCGCGCAGATTGGCGCCGGGGGCGATGCCTTCATAGAACAGCTGTTCGGTCTTGCCGTCGGACTGGCGCACGAGCTGATCAACGCCAACCTGCTCCAGGCCCTTGGCCGCGAGTTTTTTCAACAGCGCGGGTGAGGCCTCGCCGGTGGGGGTCAGGCCGACCGACACCGGCATCAGTTTTTCCGAGTAGGCGCTATCCGGCGCCTGTTCCCGCACGGCGGACAGGCGAACCGCCAGGCGCAGCGGCGTGGCGAAGGCGGTGACGGTGTTGCCTTCGGCCAGCAATCCGGCTTTCTGCAAGCGGGTTTCCAGCGTGCTGGCAAACGATTGCCCCAGGCGCTCCAGCGCCTTGGGCGGCAGTTCTTCGGTGAACAGTTCGATCAGTAAAGGATGCATCACAGACATTAGTTGGACTCCTTGCGATGCAGCATCGGAAAGCCGAGACGTTCGCGGGAATCGTAATACGCTTGGGCAATCAGGCGGGACAGGTTGCGGATGCGGCCAATGTAGGTGGCACGTTCCGTGACGCTGATCGCGCCGCGCGCATCAAGGAGGTTGAACGTGTGGGCGGCTTTCAGCACCATTTCATAGGCGGGCAGCGCCAGCGGCACCTCAACCAGTTTCTTGGCCTGCGCTTCATAATCATTGAAGTGCTGGAACAGGATGTCCGGGGAGGAATACTCGAAGTTGTAGGTGGATTGCTCCACTTCGTTCTGATGGTAGACATCGCCATAGCTGACGCGGCCGTTCGGGCCTTCGGTCCAGACCAGGTCATAGACGCTTTCCACGCCTTGCAGGTACATGGCCAGCCGCTCGATGCCGTAGGTGATCTCACCCATGGTCGGTTTGCAGTCAATCCCGCCCACCTGCTGGAAATAGGTGAACTGCGTCACTTCCATGCCGTTGAGCCAGACTTCCCAGCCCAGGCCCCAGGCGCCGAGCGTCGGGTTTTCCCAGTCGTCTTCGACGAAGCGGATGTCATGCTGGCCGGGGTCGATGCCGAGCGCCTTCAAGGAGCCGAGGTAGAGATCAATAATGTCAGAGGGCGCCGGTTTCAGCACGACCTGAAATTGATAGTAATGCTGCAGCCGGTTCGGATTGTTGCCGTAGCGGCCGTCATTGGGGCGGCGCGAAGGCTGCACGTACGCCGCGCGCCACGGCTCCGGCCCGAGGGCGCGCAGGAAGGTGGCGGTGTGCGAAGTGCCCGCCCCGACTTCCATGTCGTAGGGCTGCAAAAGGGCGCAGCCGTGCTGGCTCCAATATTCCTGGAGTCTGAGAATGATCTGTTGAAATGTCAGCATGTCACGTGGTTAGCTCGATGGCTAGGAAGAACGGTTTGGCATGCCCGTGCATGCCAAACCGTTGATTTTACCTGATTGCGCGGAAAGCCCTGCCGTTCAAGGTGGGGATGGATAGCGCGGACGGTGTAGTCGTCCTATAATACTGTGAATATATCCAGTATTTTCTTATCATGCAGCGGCGCCAGGCTTTCAAGTTCGCATTGATGCCCAATGGCCAGCAGCAGCGCCAGATGCGCCGCTACTGCGGGTCGTGCCGTTACGTCTTTAACCGGGCGCTGGCTTTGCAAAAAGCACGCTACGAAGCGGGCGAAAAGAAACTGAGCTATGCCGCGCTGTGCAGAGAACTCACCGCCTGGAAAGCACAAGCCGAGACGCGCTGGCTGCAAGACACCCCCAGCCAGTCCTTGCAGCAGCGTCTCAAAGACCTGGAACAAGCTTATGGCAACTTCTTTGCCAAGCGCGCCGATTTTCCGCGCTTCAAGAAAAAAGGTCAGGGTGACGGCTTTCGCTATCCGCAAGGCGTCAAGCTTGACCAGGCCAACAGCCGCCTCTTCCTGCCCAAGCTGGGCTGGTTGCGCTACCGAAATAGCCGGACGGTGCTGGGGTTGGTGAAGAACGTGACTGTCAGTTTCTCGGGCGGCAAATGGTTCGTCAGTCTCCAGACCGAACGTGAGGTGGAGCAACCTTTGCCCAGCACCACGTCGGCAGTGGGCATAGACCTGGGCATTGCCCGGTTTGCCACGCTGAGCGACGGCAGTCATCTTGAACCCCTCAACAGCTTCAAGCGGCATGAAATCGCGCTGCGTAAAGCGCAGCAGGCCATGAGCCGGAAAACCAAGTTCAGCAACAACTGGAAGAAAGCCAAAGCCCGCGTCCAGCGCATTCATACCCGCATCGGCAACACCCGCCGCGACTACCTGCATAAAGCCACGACCACGATCAGCCAAAACCACGCGATGGTGTGTATCGAGGACTTGCAGGTGCGTAATATGTCCAAGTCAGCGGCAGGCAGCCCCGAACAGCCGGGTAAAAAAGTAAAGGCCAAGTCCGGCCTGAACAAAGCGATCCTTGATCAAGGCTGGTTCGAGTTCCGCCGCCAACTGGACTACAAGCTGGCGTGGAGTGGCGGCTGGCTCATTGCTGTGCCACCGCACAACACCAGTCGCACCTGTCCGCAATGCGAGCATGTGTCGAAGGACAACCGCCAGACCCAGGCAAAATTCGCTTGTGTGAAATGTGGTCATGAAGATCACGCCGATCTGGTCGGCGCGATCAATGTGTTAAGGGCGGGACACGCCCGGTTCGCCTGTGAAGTGAGTGGTGCCGTTATGCCGCCAGCAGCAGGAACCCACCGAGGTGAGTCAGCCCTGTCGGGCTGAACACGGTAGGAGTCCACTTCCTTTGCGCCCTTGGGCGTCAAGCATCAGCGAGAGGAAGGGGAGGACGTCAACTGTCTACGGGCTTGCCGTCGCGTGCCGGGCGCGGACGGCGCCAGAGAGGCAGGACAAGCAGCGGCAGCGTGATCAGGAGAAAGAGAAGGTTGCCGGTCCGGGTGTAGGGTGTCAGCCCTTGCGTGCCTTGCACGACGCCGTCCAGCACGCCAACGCTCAGCGCGGGCAATTGGGATTGCACCGAACCGTCCGCGGCAATGATGGCGGTCATGCCGGTATTGGTGGCGCGCAGCATCGGACGCCCGGTTTCCAGCACGCGCATGCGGGCCATCTGCAAGTGCTGCGGCAAGGCCAATGTATTGCCGAACCAGCCCAGATTACTGACGTTGGCCAGGATGCTGGCGCCCGGATCGCCATTGACGGGGCGGATGGCGGGCAACAGCTCTTCGCCGAAAACGTCTTCATAGCAGATGTTCATGGCAATGCGCTGGTCCGCGATCAGAAACGGCGATTGACGGGCCGGGCCACGGTTGAAATCGCCGAGCGGCATGATCATGGCGTCAACGAACCAGCGAAAGCCGGGCGGGATGAACTCGCCGAACGGCACCAGATGCTGTTTGTCGTAGCGCGCCAGGCCTTCCGCCTGGGTCAGCGATTCGACCGTGCTGGTTTCATCGAACAGCAGCACGCTGTTGTAGAAGCGGCGGTCGTCTTCGGTGAGCTGCAAACGGGTGGCCAGGCCAAGCGCGAGCGGTCCGCCCGCCACGGAAGCACTGGTGATCCAGGCTTGCCAGGCTTCGGTGGACAATTGGTCCTGGAAGACCGGGATGGTGGTCTCGGGCAGCAGCGTGAAATCGGCCGCGCCGCCAACGCGCGGCTGTGAGGCCAGCTGGCGGTGGGCGTCCATGTCCGTCCAGATCTGGGCCGGATCGAACTTCATGTCGGGGCGGATATTGGCTTGCACCAGACGCACTTCCAGCGGTTTGCCGTTCGGTTCGACCCATTGGCGGGCGGACGACAGGGTGCCGACGCCCAGCAAGAGCGCGGGCAGGACCAGCAGCCAGTGCGCGCGCGGCCCCGTCTTGCGGCACAGCAGCCACATGGCGATCGTGGCGGCGGTCAGCGCGGCCGCCAAGGCAAGGCCGTACACGCCCAGCAGCGGCGCCCAGCCCTGCAAGGGGCCGTCCACGTGCGCATAACCGATGTTCAGCCACGGAAAACCGGTAAACAGATTGCCGCGCAGCCATTCCAGCGCCGCCCAGATCCCGGCGAACGACAGCACGGTGCGCCAGGGCGTCCGGGTGGGCTGGGGGAAAAAATGGCGGCTGAGGCTGGTGGCTACCGCATAGAACAGGGACAGGAACATCGCCAGCACGATGACGGCGCTCAGCGCAAGCAGGGCCGCCATGTAGGCGAACTCATGCAGGCTGATGTAAATCCAGGAGGTGCCGGTCAGAAAGGTGCCGAGGCCGAACGCGAAGCCAAGGTGCCAGGACGGGAACAGCCGGGACTGTCCCCACAGCAAATAAGCAATGCCGGTCAACAGCAGCAGTTGCAGCCAGGGTAGGGCCGCGCCCGGAAACAGGCCCGGCGCATAGCACAGCCCGTGCAGGCCGCCGAGCACCAGAGGACCGAGCAGATGATGCAATCGGGACATAGTGCTTACCAGGCCTCAGGCAGCGGGTGAGTAGGGGGCGTTGCCGTTCGCCACGCGTGCGACCCGCAACCAGAGGGCGCGCCGCGCGTCGGCCCGGATGACATCGATGTGGACATCGTCGCGCTCAACGCTGTCGCCGCGTCGGGGAATTCTGCCGAGCGTGCCAGCCATCCAGCCCCCGATGGTGTCGTATTCATTGTCGTCAATACTGGTTCCAAAGGTTTCGTTGAAATGCCGGATGCTGGTCAGGGCCATGACGCGCCAACGGTAATGGCCATCGGGGAAGATGGACTGATTGGGGATGGCGCTGTCGTACTCGTCTTCGATTTCCCCGACGATTTGTTCAAGGACGTCTTCAATGGTCACGATGCCGGCGGTGCCGCCGTGCTCATCGACGACGATGGCAATGTGATTGTGGTTGCTGCGGAATTCGCGCAACAGCACGTTCAGGCGTTTGAATTCGGGGATGAAAACGGCCGGGCGGATCAGGTTGCGCAGGCTGAGGCTGCGATCCAGGACATAGCGCAGTACGTCCTTGGCCATCAGGATGCCGACCACGTTGTCCCGGTTTTCTTCATAGACGGGAAAACGCGAGTGGGCGGTCTGGATGATCAACGGCAGCAGCTCATCAATGGGCTGGTTGATTTCCAGCATATCCATTTGCGAGCGCGGAATCATGATGTCGCTGGCGGTTTGCTCGGACACGGCCAAGACGCCCTCGATCATGGCGAGCGCTTCGGCATCGAGCAGGTCGCGGCTGTAGGCCGCTTCCAACACGGCGCGGAGATCATCGCGGTCTTCAGGTTCGCGCTGGATCAGTGCCGTCAAGCGCTCGAAAAAAGTTTTAGTTGAGTTTCTGGGCGTACGCGACGTGGCATACGCCGGACTGGGTGAAGGTTCGGACATCGTCCTGACTGGACAGTTGAAAACTATGAGGATACCCGATATGGATCAGGTATGGACATCGTATTTAAAATCCGGGTCTCGAGCGCTTCCATTTCCTCGGCCTCTTCATGGAGGAGGTGGTCATAGCCGAGCGCATGCAGCAAACCGTGGACCAGCAGGTGGGCGGCATGGTGCGGCAGCGGTTTTTGCTGTTCCCGCGCTTCGCGTTCCAGCACCGGCACGCACAGCACGACGTCGCCATGATAGATGCCGTCGGGATCGGCGCCGTATTCCCAGGTCAGCACGTTGGTGGCGTAGTCCTTGTCGCGAAAATCGCGGTTCAGCGCCTGAGCTTCCTCTGCCCCAACCAGACGCACCGTCAACGAGACACCGGCCACGTCAGCCAGCTCCGGCGCGCGCAGCGCCGCCTGTGCCCAGCGGCGGATGCGCCAGCGCGTCAAGACGGGCGCATCCGTGCCGTACTGGACGCTCAGGCTCAGGGTCGGAACCGGCTCAGCGTTGAGGGGGGAGGCCATGTTTTTCATAGGCTTCGACAATGCGCGCCACCAACGGATGGCGGACCACGTCATGGGCGGTGAACTGGGTAAAGGAAATGCCGTTGACTTCGGCCAGGATATGGGCGGCGTCCAGCAGGCCGGAACGGTTGCCGCGCGGCAGGTCCACCTGGGACGGGTCGCCGGTGATCACGGCCTTGCTGCCAAAGCCGATGCGGGTCAGGAACATCTTCATCTGCTCCGGCGAGGTGTTCTGCGCCTCATCCAGGATCACGAAGGCGTGGTTCAGCGTGCGCCCGCGCATATAGGCCAGCGGCGCGATCTCGATCGTCTGCTTTTCGAACAGGCGGGTGACGCGCTCATAGCCGAGCAGATCGTACAGCGCGTCATAGAGCGGGCGCAGGTAGGGATCGACCTTTTGCGTCAGGTCGCCGGGCAGAAAACCCAGGCGCTCGCCCGCCTCCACGGCCGGGCGGGTCAGCACGATGCGTCGCACCGATTCGCGCTCCAGCGCATCCACCGCGCAAGCCACGGCCAGATAGGTCTTGCCGGTACCGGCCGGGCCCATGCCGAAGCTGATGTCGTGCGTCAGGATGTTCTTCAGGTAATCGCGCTGGCGCGGGGTGCGGCCGCGCAAATCCTGGCGGCGCGGAATGCGCAGCACGATTTCGGAACCTTCGTGTGTGCCCGGAATCACGGCAGGCAGGTCGCGCGGTTCGGCAAAGGGGCTGTGCGCGCCGAGTTCGACCAGTTCCAGCTGCAGGCGGTCCACCGAGAGCGGTTCGTCCGTCTGGTGCTCGAACAGGTGCAGCAGCGCCGCCGCCGCGGCGTCCGCGCGGTCGCCTTCCAGTGTGAAGCGGTGCCCGCGGCGTTGCAGCGATACGCCGTAAGCCGTGGCCAGTTGACGCAGGTTTTCATCAAGCGGTCCGCACAGATTGGACAGGCGGACGTTGTCTTCATCCAGCGACAAATTGACCGGATTGGCTTTCGGGGTATAGCTGCGGGGCTCCATGGGCATCTCTCAAGCAGTTTCGGTTTCGACGGTCATGACCTCACCTCTCAATGTATGAGGATTGGCGGCCGTGATACGAATATCGGCCAACTGCCCGATCAGGCGGGCGGGGGCGGGGAAGTTCACGATCCGGTTGTTCTCGGTGCGGCCCATCAGTTCATTCGGATCCTTGCGCGAAACGCCTTCCACGACGACGCGCTGGATCGAGCCGACCATGGCTTGGCTGATCGCGAAGGCTTGTTTGTCAATTTGCGCCTGCAGCCGTTGCAAACGCTTGAGCTTGACCTCTTGCGGCGTGTCATCGGTCAGGTCCGCGGCGGGCGTGCCGGGACGGCGGGAATAGACGAAGGAGAACGAGGCGTCAAAGCCGATGTCTTCGATCAGTTGCAGGGTTTTTTCAAAGTCTTCCTCGGTCTCTCCGGGGAAGCCGACAATGAAATCGGAGGACAGGCAGATGTCCGGCCGCGCCACCCGCAATTTGCGGATGATGGACTTGAACTCGAGCGCGGTATAGCCGCGCTTCATTGCCATCAGCACCCGGTCGCTGCCCGCCTGCACCGGCAGGTGCAGGAAGGACACCAGCTTCGGCAGTTTGGCGTAGGCGTCGATCAGCCGCTGCGTCATCTCTTTCGGATGTGAGGTGGTGTAGCGGATCCGCTCGATGCCGGGAATCTCATGCACGTACTCAAGCAGCAGCGCGAAGTCGGCGATTTCGTCGCTATCCCCCATTTTGCCGCGGTAGGCGTTGACGTTCTGGCCCAGCAGCGTCACTTCCTTGACGCCCTGGTCCGCCAGGTCGGCAATCTCGGTCAGCACATCCTCAAAGGGGCGCGACACTTCCGCGCCGCGTGTGTACGGCACCACACAGAAGCTACAGTATTTGCTACAGCCTTCCATGATTGACACAAACGCCGCGGGCCCGTCGATCCGGGCGGGCGGCAGATGGTCGAACTTCTCGATTTCCGGGAAGCTGATGTCCACCTGGGACACGCCGGTCCGGCGTTTTTTCTCGATCAGCTCCGGCAGGCGATGCAGGGTTTGCGGGCCGAACACCACATCGACATACGGGGCGCGCGACACGATGTGCTCCCCTTCCTGCGATGCGACGCAGCCGCCGACGCCGATCACCAGGTCGGGATTCTGCTTTTTCAGGGCCTTGACCCGGCCCAGATCCGAAAATACCTTTTCCTGCGCTTTCTCGCGCACCGAACAGGTGTTGAACAGGATGACGTCGGCTTCTTCCGGGTTGTTGGTCAGTTCCAGGGGCGTATCGGCATTCAGTACGTCGACCATTTTGTCGGAATCGTACTCGTTCATTTGACAGCCGAAAGTGCGAATGTAGAGTTTGCGTGAAGTGTTCATGAGAGGGCGCCGAAACGGGGTTATAGTCCGGGGGCGAAAAAAAGAAAAACAAAGGCGCGAAAAGCGCGGGGAAGACGCAAAGCATAGCATGTGCGGCGCGGTTTCCCGCCGCAACCCGGCCGGTTTCGGGACGGGTTCAGGACTTTGTCAGTCAGTCTCCCCTAGACTTCAATTTCCGGCAGCGGCGTTGTCTCGCAGTGATAATTGGTGAGTCCGCAGATCCCAGTTGTTTTGACGCGTTGCTGCCAGACGTTCGATGAACTCCCCCCGCGAGCATAGGAGTTCGTCTGAGCGCTACTTTGAGGCCCGACGTTGAGTCGGGCCTTTTTTTTCCGCCGGGCCGTCCCCAAGGAAAAACGCGTCCCCTCGGGGGGGTGAACACGGACGCGATGGCGTCTAGCGTGGGGGCCTGTTTTTCCGCCGGGCCGTCCCAAGGAAAAACGCGCCCCCTTGTATGCTTCGGTTATGTTCTGCATAGGACATAAAGCGCCCCTGACCAGCCCGCCCCCCCTCAGAGCCTAGAGCTCGTCC
>JBAYOI010000008.1:0-31282 GCA_041678365.1 Pigmentiphaga sp.
CCTTGTCTTTGAGATTGAAGGCCGTTACCAGCGCATTGATCACAGCCGCTTCCTTGGCAATACGGATGAGTGGGCGGACGTCCTGCACCATTTGCAGGACGCTACCCGCAATGCGTAACAGCGGGCGTTGCCCGCGAACCGCCCCAACCCGTGAGTCACTCCCGCCCGAAGTCGGGAGCTTCCCCGCCACCCAACGGGGGCGCCTTCGGCGCCGTATGGACCCTGCCTCGCTTGACCTCGGCCTGAAGGCCGAGGCTTGCGCTTGGACTCGTGGTCAGCTCAGATACCGGGCCAGGAAGGTTTCCATGGCCTGGTAGAACTCGAACTGGTTTTCTTCATTATGAAAACCATGCCCTTCGTTTTCCTTGACCAGGTAATCCACCTCAACGCCGCGGGCGCGCAAGGCGTTGACGATCTGATCGCTTTCATCAATGTTGACCCGGGGGTCTTGAGCCCCCTGCGCCACCAGCAGCGGCGTCCGGATCCGATCCACCAGGAACACCGGCGAGGTTTGCTCCATCCGCTCCTTGTCCCGTTCGGGATGGCCGACCATTTCGTGCATCATCTCCAGGAAAGGTTTCCAGTAAGGTGGAATCGTATTCATGAAGGTGAACAGATTGGACACGCCCACATAGTCCACCGCGGCGGCATACAGATCCGGCGTCAAGGTGATCCCGGCCAGCGTGGCATAACCGCCGTAGCTGCCGCCGTAAATCGCAATCCGCTTCGGATCGGCAATGCCTTCCCGGATCAGCCACTGCACGCCATCGGTGATGTCGTCCTGCATGGCCAGGCCCCATTGCTTGAACGAGGCCTCCCAGAACGCGCGGCCAAAGCCCGTGGAGCCCCGGAAGTTCATTTGCAGGACCGCATAGCCCCGATTGGCCAGAAACTGGACTTCCGGATTGAAGCCCCAGTTGTCCCGCGCCCACGGCCCGCCGTGCGGGTTCACGATCAAGGGCAGGTTCTTGGCTTCCTTGCCCACCGGCAAGGTCAGATAGGCGTTGATCTTGAGACCGTCACGCGCGGTGTAGCGCACCGCCTGCATCGGTGCCATATGCGCCTCGTTGAGCCAGGGCTGGATTTCGCCCAGCAGCGTCAGCGTGCCAGTACGGCTATCGTATAGATAGCGCCTGCCTTGCGAGCGGTCGTTGAAGGCGGCGACCACGAAGCGGGTTTCATCCCGCGTGCTGCTTTGCAAGACCACCTCATAGCCCTGAAGCTGTTTTTCCAGGTCGTCATAGATGGCGGCCACTTCATCGTCCACCACGTGGCGCTGCGTCTTCCAGGTCACGTAGCGCATTTCCGTCAGCACCTGACGCTTGCGGGAATAGCCCAGGCCCGCCACATCCACGTCCGGATGCTCGAACAGCAGCCTTTCCTCCCGTCCGGTTTTCGGATCCAGTTCGAACAGCGCCGCCTTATCCCGCCCCCGGTTCGAGCTGACGTACAGGCGCTGGTTGTCAAAGGTGAAGAACAGCGGCAGCACCGATTCCTTGAAGTTCGTGCTCAACAAAGGCTGGAACGCCTCGTCCTCGGTATAACGGTGCAACAAGGTGTGGTTGACGCCATCGGTGGCCATCGCCACGCGCAGCTTGCCTTCATGATCGGTGGCCCAACCGGTGATGTTGCCCGGATTCTCCGCCAACGGCTGCGCTTCCCCCGTTTCCACATTGATCCGCAAGACGTCAAAGACTTGGGGATCCCGCGCATTGTGCGACACCAGCACATGCTCCGCGTCGTCCTCCAGATCATCCACCACCATCGCCCGGACGCGCTCAAAAGGCGTCAGGTCTCGGGCGGGCACCGTGGGATCCACAGAGACCGACAGCAAATGATAGTTTTCGTCGCCGCCAAAGTCCTTGACGTAAATGAGCCGCCGACTTCCTTTCCAGAAATAGGCGCTCAAGTCACGCTCGGTTTCGCCGGTCAGCGCCAATGGCTCTCCAATCAATTCGAGCCGGTCGTTCACTTCCTGAATATGCAGGTTCTGACGCCCCAGATGAGGCGCCAGGAAGGCCAGATAGCGGCCATCATCCGACAACTGATAGGACGCCCGTTCAGGTTTGCGGAAGAAATCCTGAACGGGATAACGGGGAGGAAGGGAAGGAGTAGCGGTAGTCGTCATTCAGCAACCTGTTCAAATTAAGCGGCATTGGCCCGGCGCTCAGCCCACGCCAAGGCCCATGGCCCAAGTATGGCATCAAGCAGGGCGACTCCGCGAGGCCTGCCTGAAAACAATTTGAAAACCCTCTTTCACCGAGCCTGCGCGGCAGGCTGCTAGCATAGAATGAGAGTGCATGCCGGGGAAACGCCCCCGGCTCCCTAACCAAGAACCGCTCACGCCCGCCGTTGCGCTTGCCCTTGCAGGACTGAGGCACTGGCGTGGATGCGGTCGACAAGCAAGGACTTGCCGATATGATGAACGCTCGCACCCCTGCTCCACTTTCGCTCCCCCCGCTACGCGCACTGGGCCAATCCTGGCTTGCCGCCTGCCTGATTCTGCTGGCGCTGGGCGTCCACGGATCAAGCCTGGCCCAGGCGCCGCAACCCAATGACCCGCCCAACGTGCTGGTTGAAAAAGCCACGTCGCAGGCGCTGGCGCGCGTGCGCGAAGACCAATCGCTGCGCGAAGGCAAGACGGGCAGCGTCAACAAGGCGGTTGACGAACTGATCCTGCCCTACGTCAACTTCGAGAAAACCACCCGGCTCGCCGTTGGCCGCAACTGGCGCGACGCCACACCCGAACAGCGCGAGCGCCTGACCCAGGCCTTTCGGAGCATGCTGATCCGGACCTATAGCGGCGCCATTTCCAACATCACGCCTGCCGCCAAGGTTGAGATGCTGCCCTATCGCTATGCCGATGACGCGACGGACGTCGTGGTGCGCACCCGCGTCAGCGACGGCGCGCGCGAGCCCATTCCCGTTGACTACCGGCTGGAAAAACTGGACTCGGGATGGAAAATTTATGACCTGAACGTACTGGGCGTCTGGTTCATTGAAAACTACCGCAATCAATTCAATGGCGTCATTCAGAAAGACGGCATTGAAGGATTGATCCGTTCCCTGGAAACGCGCAATACTGAATTGCCTGTGCAAACAAAACAATAAAGTCTTGGTATCCTTACGGCTTTGCCCAAAAAGACAATGACCCTACGTTCCGGCAATGTTTTCATCGTCGTCGCGCCCAGCGGGGCGGGCAAATCCAGCCTGGTCGGGGCCTTGCTGGAAAGCCGTCAGGATATCCTGCTGTCCATCTCGTGCACCACCCGGGCGCCGCGCGCGGGTGAAGCCCACGGCCAGCATTATCACTTCGTGACCCGCGATCAGTTCGAAGCCATGCGCGCCAACAATGATCTGCTCGAATGGGCGCTGGTCCACAGCAACTATTACGGAACGCCGCGCGCGTGGATCGAAGCCCAGACCGCGCTCGGCCACGACGTCCTGCTTGAAATCGATTGGCAGGGCGCGCGCCAGATCCGGCAAAGCTATCCGGAATCCATTGGCATTTTCATTCTGCCGCCCTCGCTGGAAGCGCTGGAAGAAAGGCTCCGCAACCGGGGCCAGGATACGTCCGAGGTGATTGCCCGCCGATTGCTGGCGGCGGGCAGCGAACTCGCCCATGCTTCGGAATGTGACTATGTTATTATTAATCAAGACTTTGACGCAGCCTTGGCAGAATTGAACCAGATCGTTTCAGCCAGTCGGCTGCGTTTTCGTTCTCAGGCCGCCCGGCACGCCGAGTTATTCTCGTCATTGGGTGTGTCCTGAAACGGCCATACTCGCTTTACTGTTTCAAGGGAACTTCATGGCTCGCATTACTGTTGAAGACTGTCTGCAACAAATCCCCAACCGCTTCAAGATGACCTTGGCGGCAACCTATCGCGCGCGTCAGCTTGCACAAGGCCATGCGCCAAAGATTGACAGCAAGAACAAGCCCACCGTCGTCGCGCTGCGTGAAATCGCAACGGGCGCCACAGGCCTGGAAATGTTGAAGAAAGTCCCCACCTAATCAAAATAATCCTGGTGGAAAAGCGCCAACAGGTGCTTTTCCCCTCCCCTAATCAGCGGCTGCTTCCCATCAGGAAACAGCGTTTGGTCGGAGTCGGCCCGCACGCCGTCTTATTATTGATACTCATGGGAACCTCTTCCAGCTCTTCTCGATCCGGGCACGAGCCCGCTCCGTTGTCTGACCGAGATGCCGAAGTCGGCGCCACCAAGTCCGACCCGCCAGCTGCCGCCACCATTGCGCCGCTGATTGAAACTATTTCCACCTATCTTTCAGCAGAAGATATCCGCCGCGTCAAAGAAGCCTACCGTTTCTCTGACGAATCCCATCTTGGGCAATTCCGGCAAAGCGGCGAGCCCTACATTTCCCACCCGATTGCCGTCACGGAAATCTGCGCGTCCTGGAAACTCGATGCACCGGCACTGATGGCGGCCTTCCTCCATGACGTCATGGAAGACCAGGGTGTCAGCAAAGACACGCTGATCGAAAAATTCAGCCCTGAAGTTGCCGAGCTAGTTGACGGCCTCTCCAAACTTGACCGGCTCGAGTTCGCCAGCAAGGCTGAACAGCAGGCCGAGAGCTTCCGCAAGATGCTGCTGGCCATGGCGCAAGACGTCCGCGTCATCCTGATCAAGCTGGCGGACCGGATGCACAATATGCGGACCCTCGGCTCCGTGCCGCCGGTCAAGCGCCGACGCGTGGCAAAGGAAACGCTGGACATCTACGCCCCCATTGCGCACCGCCTTGGCCTGAACCTGGTCTACCGCGAGTTCCAGGAACTGTGCTTTGAGGCCATCTACCCGCATCGCTACAACGTCTTGCGCAAGGCCGTCATGGCCGCGCGCGGCAACCGCCGCGAATTGGTCAACAAGATCAAGGAAACCGTCGAGGCAGCCCTGCCCGCCTCCGGCATCCAGGCGGAAGTCCAGGGGCGTGAAAAAACCCTGTTCGGCATCTACGGCAAGATGAACGAGCAGAAAAAATCCTTTTCCGAAGTGCTGGACGTCTACGGCTTTCGCGTCATCGTCAGTACGCAGCCGGAATGCTATCTGGCAATGGGCTCGCTGCATCAGCTTTACCGGCCGGTACCAGGCAAGTTCAAAGACTACATCGCCATTCCCAAGGTCAACGGCTATCAATCGCTGCACACCACGCTGGTCGGCCCCTACGGCACCCCCGTCGAGTTCCAGATCCGCACCAAGGACATGAACCAGGTGGCTGAAACCGGCGTAGCCGCCCATTGGCTCTACCGCACCTCGGATCAGCATCTGAACGAGCTCCAGAAAAGAACCCACCAGTGGTTGCAGTCATTGCTGGATATTCAAAGCCAGACTGGCGACAGCAGTGAATTCCTCGAACACGTCAAGGTGGATCTGTTCCCTGACGCCGTCTATGTGTTCACGCCGCGCGGCCGCATCATCTCACTGCCGAAAGGCGCAACGCCGGTGGATTTTGCCTACAGCATCCACACCGACATCGGCAATCGCGCCGCCGCCGCGAAAATCAACGGTGAACTGGTTCCGCTGCGCTCCGAGCTGCGCAGCGGCGACGCCATCGAGATCGTCACCGCGGAAGAAGCACGGCCAAACGCGCAATGGCTCAACTTCGTGCGTACCGGTAAGGCGCGCTCTGAAATCCGCCATTTCCTGCGGACGGTCAAATATGACGAATCCGTGGCCTTTGGCGAACGCTTGCTGGGACAGGCGCTGAAAGCCCTCGGCGCCGACCTGCCGGAGGCCGCCGACCCGATCTGGGAAAAAATGGCCAAAGGCTCAAGCGCCAAGGGCCGTGAAGACATTCTGGCTGATATTGGTCTGGGCAAACGGCTGGCCGCGGTGGTGGCCCGCCGCTTCCTGCCCGATGCAGATCCCTTGCTGGTCACGGAAGCCCAGGCAAACGTGCTGTCGGAGAGCCACGACACGCAAATCCGGATTCAGGGCAACGAAGGCCTGGCCGTTCAACTGGCGCCCTGCTGCAATCCGATTCCTGGCGATGCCATCATTGCCTACGTACGTCTGGGCCATGGCCTGGTCGTGCACACGGAAGACTGCCCGACTGCCGCCCACCAGCGCCAGCGCGAGCCGGAACGCTGGATTGACGTAGCCTGGGATGAGCAGACCTCAAAGCACTTCACGGTCCGGATTGACGTCATCACGCGCCAGGAACGCGGCGTGCTGGGGCGGATTGCGGCCGAGATCTCCGCGGCGGACGCCAATATCACGCATGTTTCCATGCAGGATGAAGCGTCGTCCACGGTGCCCGTGCACTTCACCATTCAGGTGGAAAGCCGCCAGCACCTGGCGCAGGTCATCCGCTACGTCAGGCGCGTGCCGCAAGTCCAGCGGGTTGTCCGGGTCAAATCCTGATCAATTGCGGTCAGGGTACCGGACCTCAAGAATATCCAGTTCGTCCAGGCCGCCAGGCGTCATCAACTGGACGGTATCGCCTTCATAAGCCTTGATCAGGGCGCGCGCCACCGGGGAAATCCAGCTGATCTTTCCCTTGAGCGGGTCCGCTTCATCAACACCGACAATCGTAACGGTGAACGGCTCGCCCGCCCGGTTCTCATACATCACCGTGGCCCCGAAAAACACCTGATCCCGATTCGGTTGCGAAGCCACGTCCACCACCTCGGCGCTATCAAGACGCTTGGTCAGAAAACGCATGCGGCGGTCAATCTCCCGCAAACGCTTCTTGCCGTAGAGGTAATCCCCGTTTTCCGAGCGATCGCCATTGGAAGCCGCCCACGACACAATTTGCACAACCTGTGGACGCTCGACCTTCATCAAGTGCGTCAGCTCGTCTTTCAAAGCCTGGTACCCGGCGGGCGTCATGTAGTTTTTATATCCTGACGGCAAGGCCAGCGCTTCGGGCAGGTCTTCATCGTCATGATCGGATTCTTTGACAAACGCTTTACTCATACTCAACTCCAGGCCTGCCAAATCGGGCGCAAACGGGCAGGCAGCGGGGGCAAGCCGCCAAGATCGATACGGCTTTCATTGGGCGCATGAAAATCCGACCCGCATGAAGCCAGGAAACCGTAGCGTTGCGCAACGTCGGCATATTCACGGTACTGCTCGGGCGTATGGCTGCCCGTGACCACCTCAATACCGGTGCCGCCCAATTGCAGGAACACGTCATACAGCGCGTCCGCCTGCATCGGGGTGTAGTCATAGCGGCCGGGATGGGCAATGACCGGCTGGCCGCCCGCCTGGAGAATCCACTCCAGGGCTTCTTCCAGCCTGGCCCAGGTCATCGGCACATAGCCGGGCTTGCCTTCGCTGAGGAAACGCGTGAACACTTCGGAGATGGAGCCGCAGATCTGCCGCTCGACCAGCGCCCGCGCAAAATGCGTGCGGCTCATCAAGGCGGGGTTGCCCACGTGCGCCAGCGCGGCTTCATACATATCCTCAATGCCCTGCTCCGCCAGCGAAGCGGCAATTTGGCGAGCGCGCTGCTGCCGCCCCTCGCGGGTCTTGCGCAGGCCCTCAATCAGCAAGGGGTTGTCTGGATCAATATTCAGACCGACAACGTGCAGGGTTTTATTGGCCCAGGTCACCGAGATCTCAACGCCGGGCACAAACCGCATGCCGCAAGCCCGCGCCGCCTGCGCCGCCTCGTTCAGCCCCTTGACTTCGTCATGGTCAGTCAGCGAGAAGACATCCACCCCATTACGATGGGCGCGCCGCACCAGCTCCGTCGGGCTCAGCGCGCCGTCGGAGACGTTGGAGTGACTGTGCAGATCATAATTCAGGCTCATGCTCCCATTGTAATGGACTCCCTCTCAGCCTCGCACTGACCGCAGGAATTCATTCACAGGGGAAACCAGTAGCTCAGGCCGCTCCGCATGCACCCAGTGCCCAGCCTCGGGGATCAACAGGGGAAGGCGGCGGCGCAGCAGCGCCACACGCTCGGCATAGCCCGGCGAGGCCCACATGCGCTGGCGAATCGGGCTTTCCTCGCCTTCCACCCACAGCACCGGCGCCTCCACCCGCGCCCAGGCCGCATTCACCTCCTCCACCCGATAGGACGTGCGATTGACGACTTTATGCAAGGGATCGGCGTGCAATACCCAGCGCTCCCCCTGATACTGGCCGCTTTCAGCCGCCAAATAGCGGGCCCGCTCGGGCGGCAGGCGCGGGTTGCGCTTGATCAAGCGTTGCGCATACGCCTCGGGACCGTCATAGCTCGCCAGTCGAGGCGCTTGCCGCTGCTGGCTCAACCACTGCGCCCAGCGCGCGGGCGCTTCGTCGGCCGCCTGCGGCAACAAGCCCAGTCCCTCCAGATTGACCACGCTGCGCACCCGTTCCGGGCGGATGCCCGCGTACAGCAAGGCCAGATTGCCGCCCATGCTGTGCGCCAGCAAATTGACGGGCTGATCCGGGCTGCATTGCTCGCACCAGGCATCCAGATCCCCCAAATAATCCGAGAACTCGTAGCCTGCCGCGTCGTTTTTCTCGGACAAGCCAAAGCCGCGCCAATCCAGCGCCCAGATCGACCATTGCGCGCTCAGCCCCTCCGCCAGGAACTGGAACGTGGCCGAACCATCCATCCAGCCATGCAGCGCCAGCAGCCTGGGCAAGGCAGGATCGCCCCATTGCCGCACGCAATGTCGGCGCCCGCGGAGCATGATCTCCTGTAAGCGGGGCACGAATTTGAAACCATTATCAAGCATTGTTGAGCGTTAAACCTTAGTCCCGAAGCCTCCAGCGCTGCGTGAGAGCGCTTCCAGGCAGTTAAAACACGGCCTTGCTCAGCCTCACCCTTCTGGTGAGGCTTGCGCTTAGGCGCGTGGTGAACAGCGCTGGGCTGCCGCCCGGCGCTTATCCGCCACAAGGTGGGGGCGCTTTCAGCGCCGCTAAAAGTAATGCCTTGCTCAGCCTCACCCTTCTGGTGAGGCTTGCGCTTAGGCGCGTGGTCAGTAATGATTGCGGTATTGGCCATTACATTGCCAGCTTCAGCCTGCATGAGCGGCTTGCTGACAAGCGGAGGGGTATGAAAGACCAGTACACGACACTCTACTCCAGCTACCGCTGGTGGGTGCCGCAAAAATTCAATATTGCAGACGCCTGCTGCCGCCGCTGGACGCAAACCAGCGCCGACGCCAGGCGCATTGCCATTCATACCGATGCTTTCGATGGCAAGCATGAAAGCTGGACCTACGCGCAGCTGCATGAAACGGTCAACCGCTTTTCCAACGGCCTGCGCCGCATGGGCATCCAACGCGGCGACCGCGTCGCCATCATCTTGCCACAGCGCCCGGAAACAGCGATCGCGCTGCTCGCGGTGCTACAGCTGGGCGCCGTCTGCGTTCCGCTGTCCGCACACCTTGACGCCTCTACCTATGAGCAACGGCTGCGCGACAGCGAATCCCGCGTCGCCATCGTTGACCCGGTGGCGGCCAATCGGCTGCTGCCCGCCGCCAATCACTGTCCGATGCTGAAACAGACGGTTGGCGTCGATCTTGATCAGGACGAACGCGTGCTGTCCTGGCGCAGCCTGCTGGCCCGCCAGGACAGCGTCTTTGATCTCTGGCTTTGCGCCTCGTCAGACCCGGCCTTTTTGCTCTATACCTCCGGCGCCAATGCGCCCGCCAAAGGCGTCATCCTCTCCCACTCGGTCCTGATCGGCAATCTGCCCGGCTTCGTCTGCGCCACGGACTGGTTTCCTCAGGAATCCGATCGATTCTGGACCTCTGTGGAATGGGGCATGCCGGTCGGGCTTTTACTCGGCCTGCTGCCCGTCCTCTATTTCGGCAAGACCATTGTTGCCACCGCCGCGCCTCATCACGACGGCGTGCCCTTCGAACGGCTCAAGCGCCTGCAGGTCACCGTGGTCAGCACCACGCCCCGTGACCTGAAGGCGTGGACGGATCAAGCGCCCATCAGCCAGAGCAGTGACCCTTCCCCGTTGCGCAGCATCCTGTGCACCGATGGCTTGCTCAGCCCGCGCCTATTGGAAAAAGTGGTGCAACGTTGCGGCATCCGCCCCAATGTGCTGTACGGGAAAGTGGAAATCGGCGCGGTGGCCGGCACCTGCCACGCACAATGGCAAAGTCCGCCGGGCTCAATGGGCAAGCCTTATCCTGGCCATCAGCTGCGCTTGGTTGATGGGCAACACCGTCCGGTTGGCGTGGACCAGATCGGAGAGATCGTGATCAACCGTTTTGACGAGTTCGGCCATGCTGATCCCGCGTTCTATTCCAATTATTGGCGCGGCGAAGAAACCGGTCGGCCCGCCACCGAAGCCTGGCACCGCACCGGTGACCTCGCCCGCTATGATGAGCAGGGCTTCCTCTGGTATGTGGGCCGGATGGACGAGGCCTTTGCCATAGACGGCGTGGTGGCCACGCCCGAGCAGATTGAAGAGGCGCTGGCCGAGCATCCGCAGGTCAGCGCCGCCGCTGTGTTGCCGCTGGCGCAAGGCAAGCACCTGAAGGCCTACCTGGTATTCAAGCAGTTGCCTGAAAGCATGCCGAATGCGGATTGGCGCGATTCGCTGATGCAGGAGCTGAACCAGTTTCTGGCGCAGCGCCTGCCCGCCGCGCTGATCCCGAGTGAATATGAGTTCGTCGGCGCGTTGCCGCTGACGGCTAATGGGAAAATTCGGCGGTCCCTGCTCTGGAAGGTTTCCGCGGAGCGGCATCGGCCGCCGCTTGCTCAAGCGCAGTCAACTCCTCGTCGGTAAAACCGGCGGCCTTGCGGGCCGGGAAGTTGAACGGTCCGCGCAGGATCGGCGCTTGGTAGCGGGCGGTCAGCGCCGCATAGGTCGGGACCGGATCCAGTCCCGCCTGTTTGCACAAATAGTGGTACCAACGATTGCCGATGGCCACATGGCCAATCTCATCGCGCAAAATGATGTCCAGGATTTCCGCCCCGTCCCGGTCACCGGCCGCCCACAGCTTGGCGCGCAACGGCGGACTTGCATCCAGGCCGCGTGCTTCCAGGGTACGCGGCACCAGCGCCATCCGGGCCAACGGATCATCCCGGGTTTTATCCGCCATTTGCCACAGACCATCGTGTGCGTCGTAATCGCCGTAGCGCAGGCCCTGTTTCCGCAGATAATCCTGCAAGAGGCCGAAGTGGTAGGTTTCTTCGCGCGCCACCGTGAACCAATCCCAATAATACGCGTCAGGCATGCCATCAAAGCGCCAGATGGCGTCCAGGGCCAGATTGATGGCATTGAATTCGATGTGCGCCAACGCATGCATCAATACGCCACGGCTAGCCGACGTGTTGACGCCTCGGGAGGGCACCTGGGTGGGTGAGACCAGCGCCGGACGCGTCGGTCGGCCGGGCAAGGCGCCGGTAGGCATCAAACGCCGCCGCGGATCGGGCTTCGGCGTCTGCCCGGCCAGTTGCCGGACCGCCGCCGCCTTGTCATCCGGGTCAAGAATCTCCAGGCAACGGAGGCTGAGTTCTCTGAGTTCGGGTAGCGCATTCATGCAGTAAGGGTTCCATCTAGGCGCCCCGCTGGCTTGATCCAAACGGCGCGGGCACCGGAAAAACGGGCTGGCCGCCGTTCAGGATGAAGCGGCGGCATCGGCTCAGAACCATTGTAGGTCACTGGTACAATCTCAGAAATCCACCGGACCCCTGGAGTTGGCTTTGTCCGATCAGTTGAAAAAATTCCTTTTTGAAGACCAGAGCGCGCGGGCGCAAATCGTTTCAATCCGTGATACCTGGATCGAGATTCAAGCACGTCATGACTACCCGCCCGCGGTGATCTCCTTGTTGGGAGAACTGGTGGCGGCCAGCGTGCTGCTGGCTTCGAACCTGAAGTTTGCGGGCAGCCTGGTGCTTCAAATCCAGGGAGACGGTCCCATCGGCCTGCTGGTGGTGGAGTGCAATGCCTCGCTCGGCATCCGCGCCACGGTCAAGCTGCGCGAAGACCGGCCCTTGCCAGATAAGGGTGATCTGCAAAGCTTGGTCAATCCGGGCGGCCAAGGCCGCTTCGCCGTCATCCTCGACATGCAAGACCGCTTGCCGGGCCAGCAGCCTTATCAGGGGGTGGTCGCGCTGAACGGCAACACCATTTCCGAAGTGCTCGAACACTATATGCAGGCGTCTGAACAGCTGCAAACCCGCCTTTGGCTGGCGGCGGACGCCGAGCGCGCCGCTGGCCTGCTGATCCAGAAATTGCCCAAGCATGGCGGCAAGGCCGTCGCCAGCACGGACGATGAGGAAGAGGATACCTACGGGCGCGTTGTAACCCTGGCTGAAACACTGACCACCGACGAGCTGCTGGCGGAGTCGGCAGACACCATCATCCGCCGCCTGTTCTGGCAGGAAACCCTGCAACAGTTCGAACCCCAGCCGGTCACCTATCATTGCACCTGCTCACGGGAGCGCATTGCCGATCTGCTGCTGCGCCTGGGCCAGGCGGAAATCAATGACATTCTGGCCGAGCAAGGCAAAGTCAGCGTCAATTGCGATTACTGCGTCAAGACCTATGACTTTGACGCGGTGGACTGCGCCGAACTGTTCGCGCAGGACTCCAGCGCCTTGCGCCACAGCAGCGCAAGCAAGCACTGAACATGAGGTAGCGGGCGCTTTCCCCAATACGTACGTAGCTTGCCGCGTTCCCCTCTTCGGCGCTTCATGACAGACTGCCCGGCTGCATGGTCCTGTCGGACCTTTCACTTGTGGAGCCCGCATGAAGCCGCCCTTTCCCGCCCAGCGCGGACAGGCCAGCCTTGAAAGCGCCATCGTCACCGGCCTGCTGTTCCTGTTCGCCTTCGCCGCCATCGAAGCCAGCCAATGGTGGCTGATCCGGCAACATTGTTTGTACGCCTTGTCTGAAGGGCTGCGCCAAGGCAGTGTGCATCATGCCCGGATCCAGGCCATCCAGCGCGGCTTTGAGCACGGGATGGCCCCGCGCTTCGTACGGGCGAACCCGCCCCCAACCGCGCAAAGCGGCCTGCGGGCGCATGGGCGCGCTTTCCAGCAGCGCTACGGCATGGCGTTTTACCGGCTCACGCCGATTCATCCCTCGGCCTCGCATTTTCACGAGTTCGGTCACACCGATGCACAGCGGCAACGCCGCATTCGCTCAGATTTTTACCGGGAACAGAGGCTGGGCTTGTCAGCGCGCCAGACGGTGCGTTTCGAACAAGCCTTGAGTTTGACCGTGCAAGTCCATTATCTGCACGCGCCCTGGTCAGCACTGATGCGCTGGGTGATGGCCAGCCTGGCCAAGGCTGCCCCTGACCCGGATCCGTGGATCCAGCAGGCGCGCCTGCAAGGCCTGGTGGTGATCATGCAGCAATTGAGCTTGCCGATGCAGAGCGACCCGATTGCCGAGCCGCGCCAGGATTATTATTTTTTTGGCTCGTGATCAACGAACTGAACAAAGGCTTCGTCTTCGCTGATCATGCCGAGTTCGGCGCGGGCGCGTTCTTCAATCGCGTCCGTACCGCTTTTCAAGTCCGCCACTTCGGCTTCCATGGCCATATTCCGGGCCATGCGTTCCTCATTGGCCTGGTGCTGGGCGGACAATTGCCGCTCCAGCTCCCACGTGCGCAGCCAACCACCTTTGCCAAGCCAAAGCGGGTATTGGATCAATACCAGTAATAGCGCAACCAGCAAGGTGATCAGCCGCATCGGAACGTCACCAACGATTAACGCAGGTTATAGAAAGCCTCGGAACCCGGGTAGTGCGCCACTTCACCAAGATCTTCCTCGATGCGCAGCAATTGGTTGTACTTGGCCATCCGGTCCGAACGCGACATCGAGCCCGTCTTGATCTGCATCGCATTGGTAGCAACGGCGATGTCAGCGATGGTGGTGTCTTCGGTTTCACCGGAGCGATGCGAAATCACCGCTGTGTAGCCGGCGCGCTTGGCCATTTCAATCGCGGCAAAGGTCTCGGTCAGGGTGCCGATCTGGTTGATCTTGATCAGGATGGAGTTGCCAACGCCCTGCTCGATCCCTTGCTTCAGGATGGCGGTATTGGTCACGAACAGGTCATCGCCCACCAACTGGACTTTCTTGCCCAGTTGCTCGGTCAAGTATTTCCAGCCTTCCCAGTCGTTCTCGGCCATGCCGTCTTCAATGGTCACGATCGGGTATTTGTCGCACCAAGTGGCCAGCAAATGCGTCAGTTCCTGCGAGCTGAGCACGGCACCCTCGCCTTCCAGGTGGTATTTGCCGTCGCGGTAGAACTCGGAGCTGGCGCAATCCAGGCCCAGGGCAATCTGGGTGCCCGGCTCATAGCCTGCTTTCTGGATGGCGTCCAGGATCAGCTGAATCGCGGCTTCATGGCCGTCAACGTTCGGCGCGAATCCGCCTTCGTCACCCACAGCCGTGGACATGCCCTTGTCATGCAGCAGCGCCTTCAGGGCGTGGAAGACTTCCGCGCCCATGCGCAGCGACTCGCGGAAGCTGCTTGCGCCCACCGGCAGAATCATGAACTCCTGCATGTCGAGGTTGTTGTTGGCATGGGCGCCGCCGTTGATCACGTTCATCATCGGCACCGGCATGCTCATCGCGCCGCTGCCGCCAAAGTAACGGTACAGCGGCAGATTGCTTTCTTCCGCGGCGGCCTTGGCCACCGCCATGCTGACCGCCAGCATGGCATTCGCGCCCAGGCGGCCCTTGTTTTCCGTGCCGTCCAGGTCAATCAGGGTACGGTCAACAAACGCCTGTTCCTGCGCGTCCAGGCCCATCAAGGCTTCGGCAATCTCGGTGTTGACGTTTTCAACCGCTTTCAGCACCCCTTTGCCCAGGTAGCGGGACTTGTCGCCATCACGCAGCTCGATTGCCTCACGCGATCCGGTCGAGGCGCCCGACGGCACGGCCGCGCGTCCCATTGCACCGGATTCCAGCAATACATCACATTCAACCGTCGGGTTGCCACGTGAATCAATGACCTCACGGCCGATAATGTCAACAATAGCGCTCATGGTCAGAACTCTCTAGTCATTAAACTTATTGGAAATCGTTTTCAAGGAAGCCTTGTTGTTTCGTCACCTGATCCAATTGGATCAACGTGGACAGCAAGCGTTCCATATGATGCAGCGGGACAGCGTTCGGGCCGTCCGACTTGGCCTCCGCGGGATTCGGGTGCGTCTCCATGAAAAGACCGCTGATCCCCACCGCCACCGCGGCACGCGCCAGCACCGGCACGAACTCGCGCTGTCCGCCGGATGACGTTCCCTGCCCGCCAGGCAACTGCACCGAGTGCGTTGCGTCAAAAACCACCGGACAATCCGTTTCACGCATGATGGCCAATGAACGCATGTCAGAGACCAGATTGTTGTAGCCAAACGAAACACCGCGTTCGCACACCAGGATGTTGCTGCCGTCGCCGCCCGCTTCAATGGCGGCATCGCGGGCCTTGTTGACGACCTGCACCATATCGTGCGGCGCCAGGAACTGGCCCTTCTTGATGTTGACCGGCTTCAGCGTGGCGGCACAGGCCTGGATGAAATCGGTCTGGCGGCACAGAAAAGCGGGCGTTTGCAGCATGTCCACCACGGCGGCCACTTCATCGACCTGCTCTTTCTCATGCACGTCGGTCAGCACCGGCACGCCGAGTTGGCGGCGAACCGTTTCAAGAATCTTCAGACCGTGGCTGATGCCCGGACCGCGAAACGAACGGCCCGAACTGCGGTTGGCCTTATCAAACGAACTTTTGAAAATGAAAGGGATGCCGAGCTTCCCCGTGATTTCCTTCAGCGTGCCCGCCGTATCCAGCGCCAGTTGTTCCGATTCGATCACGCAGGGACCGGCGATCAGGAAAAACGGGTGCTGCAGTCCGACGTCAAAGCCGCACATGGACCGGGTGGTGGTGGTCATGTTTGCTCCTCACGTTGCTCATGCTGCGCCAAGGCGGCCTGGATATAGGCGGTGAACAGGGGATGGCCATCACGCGGGGTGGACGTGAACTCCGGGTGGAACTGCACGCCGACAAACCACGGATGGGTTGGCACTTCCATCATCTCGGGCAGGTTTTCAGTCGGGGTACGCGCACTGATGACCATGCCCGCCTCTTCCAGCTTCGGCACATACAGATTGTTGACTTCATAACGATGGCGGTGACGCTCGTTGACTTCATCGCCATAGATGCGCTGCGCCAGCGTATCGGGCTTGACCGGGCACTTCTGCGCGCCTTTGCGCATCGTCCCGCCAAGATCGGACGAGGCGCTGCGGGTTTCGACCCGCCCTTCGCGATCCATCCACTCCGTGATCAGCGCCACCACCGGATGCGGCGTGTCGGGGTCGAACTCGGTGCTGTTGGCGTGCTCAAGGCCTGCCACGTGACGGGCGTACTCGATCACGGCCAGTTGCATGCCCAGGCAGATACCCAGATAGGGAATGCGATTTTCACGCGCATAGCGGATGGCCTTGATCTTGCCTTCCGTGCCACGCTTGCCGAAGCCGCCCGGCACCAGGATGGCGTCATAGCGTTTCAGGGCGTCCGTGCCTTCCACATCGATCTGCTCGGAATCCAGGTAATCCACGTTGACGCGGGAACGCGTGTGAATGCCCGCATGCACCAGCGCCTCCGTCAAGGACTTGTAGGACTCGGTCAGATCAACGTATTTGCCGACCATTGCGATGTTGACGGTTCGTTCGGGATTGCGCTGCGCTTCCACCAGGCGATCCCACACCGCCAGATCCGCGGGCGGCGGATTCAGGCCCAGCGATTCGCACACAATGTCATCCAGCCCCTGATTATGCAGCATGGCGGGAATCTGATAGATGGACGGCGCATCCCAAACGGAGATCACCGCGTCGAGCGGCACGTTCGAGAACATGGAAATCTTTGAACGCTCATCATCGGGAATGACCCGATCGGCGCGGCACAGCAAGGCATTCGGATAGACGCCGATCTCACGCAGTTTCTGGACCGAGTGCTGGGTCGGCTTGGTTTTCAGCTCGCCCGCCGTGGAAATATAGGGGACCAGGGTCAGGTGCACGAAGGCCGCGCCTTGCCTGCCAAGGCGCAGGCTCATCTGGCGGGCGGCCTCAAGAAAGGGCAAGGACTCGATGTCCCCGACCGTGCCGCCGATCTCAACGATGGCGACATCAGTCTGGCCCTCCCAGGCGGACGCCGCGCCGCGCGCGATGAAGTCCTGGATTTCATTGGTGATGTGGGGAATGACCTGAACGGTCTTGCCCAGGTAGTCACCCCGGCGCTCCTTGCGCAGCACCGACTCGTAGATCTGGCCCGTGGTGAAGTTGTTGGCCTTGCGCATGCGCGCCGTGATGAAGCGCTCATAGTGACCCAGATCTAGGTCAGTTTCAGCGCCATCTTCGGTCACGAAGACTTCACCATGTTGAAAGGGGCTCATGGTGCCCGGATCAACGTTGATGTACGGATCGAGTTTGAGCAGGGTGACTTTCAGGCCGCGCGATTCAAGAATAGCGGCCAGAGACGCGGCGGCGATGCCTTTGCCAAGGGAAGACACCACACCACCGGTAACGAATACATACTTGGTCATTGCCAATATGCGCTCGGGCTTAACGAGCACTTGCGGGAAATTAGGATTATAACGGTAGAAACCCGTACGCCGGGAGACCGGCGTACGTAACGTTTCGCTTCAGCAACGTATCAACAGCACACGAGGCAGGCAGTTCAATACAAATTCAGTTCGTGAATCGGAAGGTGCCGCCGTTGAGCCCGATCCTCTTGCGAGGATGCCACGACCCACTGCCCGTCAGCCAGCCTTCCCGTTGCATCGTAGGAATACCCCAGATCGTAATCGATAATCGCTTTCTCGGCCGTCCCTTTTTTGTGAAATTTGGAATGCTGCTCAACGCGCGCCAAGCGCCATTGCTGTTTCTCCGGCGTGAAACGCAGTACCAGCAAGGCGTCCGTCTCCACGCCACTCTCCATGGAGAGGCTGCGGTCCCGGATATGGAGCGCCGGGCCGGACCACGACACGCTCAGGTTCTCGGACGGCGGCAGATCAAAACCGCAGTGCTCGCACGGCAGCACGAAGCCCCACCCCGTTTCCTGAAAGCCGCTGGCGCGCCGCTCGCCCAACACCAGCAGACGCCGCCCCTGCGCCCCGGTATAAATGCGCGCCACCTGGGCGGCCGGGCCGTTGACCTCCTGCGTCAGCGCAAACCCGTCCGCCAGCGCCTGCGCCGATGAGTCATAGTGAACGCCTGACGCGTCACGCGGCGCGGACGGCGGCGTGGAGCAGGCCATCAAGACGGCGCTGAGCACGACCGCCAGAGCAAAACGATATTTCACCTCAGCACCCCAAGACCATAAGCAAATCAGAACACTTCATATTCATTTGCGACCCTCATGACGGCGTTTCCTCCTACAATCCGGAATCATACTTGACACCCTCCCATCCCCTTGCTTTTCCGGAGAACAGTACCGATGCAGCATACCGAACGCGAATCGATGGACTATGACGTGGTGATCGTCGGCGCAGGCCCGGCGGGACTTGCCACGGCCATTCATCTCAAGCAGCTGGCGGCTTCGTCGAACCACGAACTGTCGGTCTGCGTCCTGGAAAAAGGCGCGGAGGTCGGCGCGCACATCCTGTCCGGCGCGGTCATTGACCCGCAGGCGCTGACCGAGCTGCTGCCCGACTGGAAAACCACCGGCGCGCCGCTGAACACGCCCGTCACCGAGGATCAGTTCCTGTTCCTGTCCGAGACGGGCAGCAAGGCCGTGCCCGCCGTCCTGCTGCCGTCCTGTTTCAAGAACCACGGCAACTATGTTGCCAGCCTCGGCCGCGTCACGCGATGGCTGGGTGAACAGGCGGAATTGCTCGGCGTGGAAATCTTCCCCGGCTTCAGCGCGGCGGAAATTCTCTACCAGGAAGACGGCAGCGTCAAAGGCGTCGCCACCGGCGACATGGGCATTGGCAAAGACGGCCAGCCCACGCCCAACTATCAACCGGGGATGGAGCTGCACGCCCGCTATACGGTGTTTGCCGAAGGCTCCCGGGGCCACCTGGGCCGCCAACTGATCGAGCGCTTCCAGCTGGACGAAGGCAAAGACCCGCAAAGCTACGGCATCGGCATCAAGGAACTGTGGGAGGTGGATCCGGCCAAGCACCGGCCCGGCCTCGTCGTGCACACGTCGGGCTGGCCGCTCGACCCGGACACCTACGGCGGCTCTTTTCTTTACCACCTGGAAGACAACAAGGTTGCAGTGGGCCTGGTGGTCGGCCTGGATTACACCAACCCCTGGCTCTCGCCGTTTGACGAATTCCAGCGCTACAAGACGCATCCGGCCATCCGCCAACATCTGGAAGGCGGCAAACGCATTGCTTATGGCGCGCGCTCGTTGACGGCGGGCGGCCTGCTCTCGCTGCCCAAGCTGGTGTTTCCGGGCGGCGTGCTGGTCGGCTGCGAAGCGGGTTTCCTGAACGCCTCGCGCATCAAGGGTTCGCATGCCGCGATCAAGTCCGGCATGCTGGCCGCCCAGGCGCTGTTCGAAGCCGTGCGGCAAGACCAGCGCGGCACGGAGCTTAGCGCCTACCCGGCGCTGTTCAACGCTTCATGGCTGCATCAGGAGCTGATGAAGTCGCGCAACTTCAAGCAATGGTTCAAGAAAGGACGAACGGTTGCCACGCTGATGACCGGCATCGAGCAATGGCTGTTTGCGGGCACCATGCCCTGGACCCTCCATCATCGGCAAGCGGATCATCGGACGCTGCGCCCCGCCAATGAATGCACGCCAATCAGCTACCCGAAGCCCGATGGCAAGTTGACGTTTGACCGCCTGTCCTCGGTGTTCCTGTCCAACACCAACCATGATGAAAACCAGCCTTCGCACCTGACCCTGAAAGATCCCGATATTCCGGTCCAGCTCAATCTGGCGCGGTATGCGGGACCGGAAGCGCGCTATTGCCCCGCAGCCGTCTACGAGTTTGTCGAGGACAATGGCCACCCGCGCCTGCAGATCAATGCGCAGAACTGTGTGCATTGCAAGACCTGTGACATCAAGGATCCCAGCCAGAACATCGTCTGGGTCAGCCCGCAAGGCGGGGAAGGCCCGGTCTACACGGAGATGTAAAGGCCGTCCGATTACTTGCCGCTCTGCTGGGGGCGCTTGCTGGATGCTGCCGTGGAAGGCAAGGCATCATGCTGCGTCTCGAGTCGCTTGATTTCTTTTTCCAGCTCGGTCAGCTGCTGGCGGGCCTGCTGACGCAGCTTCTCCAACTCCCGCGCTTCCTCCTCGGCGTTCGCCTGGCGGATCAAGACTTCTTTTTCCTGCTCCCGCTGGAAAGCCAGGTCAGCCTGCAGGACAGACAGTTGCCCCTGCTTGGCCTCCAGCGCTTTTTGCATCAGCAGTTGCTCCGCTTCCATTTTTTGGCGCTGGATGTCCACTTCGGCCAAGGACTGGGTTTGCTGAACAAAGGCCTGATAGACCTGCTCCGCGCGCGCCGCGGATGAGGTCTTGATCACGCGCCAGAACTGCTGCTGATGAAACAGCGCAATATAGAACACCTGCTCATCGGGCTTGAGCAGCAGGCTGGTCCCATACGTACTGTTATAGGTGGTGCGCAACTCCTGCACCTGCTTGGCCCGGATCAGTTGCTGCAATTCCTGCACCGTCGTGCCGGGCGTTTGCGCCAACGCAGGCGCTTGCACCGTTTCAGGCAAGGGCACCGCCAACTGGGAAGGCGCTTGCCGGACCACCGCGCTCGCCGCGCCGGTCTGCGCCTGGACGGCGCCAATCCCCGACGCGCCGATTCCCAATATCAGCAACGCGCCAAGCCGAGTGAAGAAACATGAGCCACGCAATACAGTCATGAGAAACGTCCAGTGACAAAAGTATCAAACATTGAGCCGGAATTTAAACACACTTCACGTGATAAAGCCTGTTTAAGAAGGCATATCTTCAGTACGTACTTCATCAAGGTCATCTCCATCGATCTGTAATTTACGCATTTTTTCCCACAGCACCTTACGACTGATGCCGAGCTGGGCGGCCGTATCCTGCCGCCGTCCCTGATTGGCGCGCAGCGCATGGATGATGCGCTCGCGTTCAGCCAATGCTTCCGGCTCAAGCGGCGGTTGCGCCGACACCTCCGTCAAATGCTTGAAGATGGCTTGAATCCGTGCAGGCTCCCAGGTTTTGAACTGACGCACCTGGATGGCAACGCGTTCGGCAATGTTGCGCAACTCACGCACGTTGCCCACATACACGGACTGACGGACCAGGGCTTGAACCCAATCCGGTATCGGGGTGTTTTCCTGTTCCAGAATATGATCCAGCACGTGCTGGAACAGCGCCTCCTTGTCTTCCGGACCGCGCGCCTCAAGATTGGGCACGTGCAGCTCGACCACCGCCAGCCGGTAATAGAGATCCGCCCGGAAACCGCCCTCCTGCACCAGCGTCTTCAAAGAACGGTGCGTGGCCGCTACCACCCTGAAATCCAGCGGAATCTCCACGCTCGATCCGAGTCGCGTCACCGCGGACTGCTCCAGCACCCGCAGCAGCTTGACCTGCTGGAACAAGGGCAGATCGCCAATCTCATCCAGGAAGAGCGTGCCGCCCTGCGCCTGTTCAAAATAACCTTTATGCATCAACGAGGCGCCGGTGAACGCGCCTTTGGCATGGCCGAAGAAGTGGGATTCGAACAAACCGTCCGGAATGGCGCCGCAGTTGACCGCCACGAAAGGGCCTTTCCCATAGTGCTGGTTCAAGGCGTGCAGCATCATCGCTATCCGCTCCTTGCCCACACCGGTTTCGCCATGGATCAACACGGTTGCGCTGCAATCGGCATAGGCCGCCACTTCCTGCAAAAACTGATTCATGCAGGGTGACTCGGCCACCAGCCGGTCTGTCCGCTTGCCGCCCTCGCTCGCCGCGCTCAACTCGCCCAACAGCTTGAACAATTGCGAGCGCAACGCGGCGCCGCTGAAATTGGCGGGCAGAATGTTCCGGTATTCCGGCGGGAAATGCGTGCGCGACGAATGGGCCTGCTCCGAGGCCACCCAGATGACAGGTATGGCCTGACCGCTCATCAAGCCGTGCAGCGAACCGTCCGCTTTCTCAATTGCCGTTGACGACACCAGGGCCAGCGCCCGGCGCCCCGCTGACGCGCCGAAGGCGGTCAGCGCGTCAGCCCGAATGACTTCCACGTCATAGCCCGTCAAGGCGCGAGCGGCACGTTCGGCAATGTCCGTCACCCCCTCGAACACATACAGATCAACATCGTCATGCCAGTTGGACACGCTGCTCATGCGCTCGAACCCATTTCAACCATCATGCAGCTCTTCTCCTTCATGATCCCGCCATCAATACACCAGCCTGGCCTGACCACATTGGACGGAATGCAAGGCCACGTCGGTTTCGCCAATGCCCAGGCCCAAGACCTTATTCAGCACCGTTTGCAACAAGGCGCTGAGCAAATCCAGAACGGGCTCCAGCACCTTCACAATCACGCTCAGCACGGCCGTCACAATACTGTCGCCAGCCAGCATGCCCTTGACATAGCCTACTTTGCACTCATAACCGCCCAACAAACACAAGACATCCCCCAGCAACGCGCCCACCGTATCCAACAAGCCGCCAACCAAAGACAACAGCCCCGTCAGGACGTAGCCCGATGTCCAAGTATTTGCGAACTTCTCCACCGCCGCCGCCGAGGTATTCAGCTCCCACTGAACTGCCGATAGCGATTTCCCAGGCCGACTCCCCAACAGCTCACGCGCCACATCATCGCGCACGCTGCTCGTCTTGGTCGAGCCCAGCAGGCCCGAACCGCCGCCACCCAGCAATTGATCCACAATGCCGTTGCCAACCGCCGCCGCCAGCCGGTAGCCCAGGTCGGACAATTGGATATTGTCGTTCGGCGTAATGGTCCGTTGCTCTGGCGCTGTCAGCGTTTCACGTGTGGTGGACGAAGCCAGCAGTTGATCCAGATGCGCTGAAATCGGTCCGCTTCTCACCGGTGAAATCAACGGCAACTCAAGCACTTTATGATCTTCAACCCAGCTCGTGCACGAGTTCTGGCTCGAAAAAACGGCGCTCTCCTCGGGGTTCTCCATCCCGGGAAAGCCACCGATACAAACGCGCCCGGCAGCCGAATGAACATCGATCACGGCTTGCCCTTTTTCCAGCGGCGCGCTGCACATCGCGGTCAGCTCACCCTGCGAGGTCACGGCTTCCACAATGATCGGCAAATCAACCTTGATGCCCAGCAGGCCCAGCAGGCCGCCCACCGGACTCCCACTGCTGGACACCCGCAGGAACAAGCGCGTCTGCGCCGAATAGGCAGTAGTTCCAATACCGCCGATGGCAATCGCGGGCGGCTCAATCACCCGCAACTTGGCTTGCAGCAGACCGTTGAGCGGGCCGCTGGGCAACTCCAATGAAGAAAGATTCAGGAAGTGATCTTTATTCGCCAGTGCCAATGAGGTCGTGACCAGACTCAACACATCCACGTCAGCCGCCAGCGCCGCCAGCTTGTCCGGCGCGGTCAGGTGGGCAAAAATGCCGTTTTCAGTATCAGAACCGAACAGCCGCAGCGGCAGATCAAGCGGGTTCGAAGCCGGTAATGCGCTCAGCTGCGCTTGCAAAGCCTGCACCGCGGCCAGCTGGGCGCCCGCTCCCCTGCTCTGGCTCAGTACTTCCGCCGTGGCATTCAGCACCGCGCCCAGGGTCAAGTTGCTCAATGCCGCCGCCTCATTCGCCGTCCCCACATCCAGGATGGCCGTCGCGGGAAGGCCCAGTGCCTGCAACAGACCGGCGGGCGTCACATTGACGTTGGCCAGCCCCGCCGAACTCAACACGTCGATCTGGTTGGCATCCAGGCCAACCGACCTCAGCAGCAAGTGCAAAGGGCTGCCCTCATGCAAGCTCAGCAGGCGCGAACCAATCGAAAACGACGCCACCGGCGCCTGCCGCACAGCAATGGCTTCGGCAAACACTTCCCGTTCGCCGAACAACGGAATCAGAGAAGGCAAGCGCTCTTGCAAGCTGACTTGCACCGCGTTGTACGCCTCGCCCGGCGCGGGCGGGCCGAAAAACTTCTGTCCGCCGCTGCCGCCCGCCGTATCCAGACTGGGCAAGACCTGGCTCAAGGTGCTGGTGTCTGGATCCCAGCGGCCGCATACCGGCTCGGGACTGCTTTGCAGGCTCAGGCCGCGCTCGCGCAGATTGTGTTCCGCGTTGCCGCGCGCCGAACTGAGCGCGCGCTGGCAGTCGTCCGCCTCCACCCATTGCGCGCCCGCCATCGCCGCCATGTCGGCCGTACGTTGAAAGTCGCGTTTCAGATAGAAGAAATAGCCCACGTCGGCCGAGCCCAGCAGCAACAGCGACACAAACAGCGCGCCGCCCGCCGCCACCAGAATCCCGCCGCGCTGACGGGTGAGCCCTGTTCTGCGTTCAGGCTTCATGCTGGCTCCTTACCGACGCTCAGTCTCAGACTGATAGAACGCCGGAATCGGATGCTTGAATGAATCGACATAGCGCTTCAGACTGGCGGACGCCGTCAAGCCCATCATCGGCCGGGGTGGCCCGGCGTGACGGCCCGAGGCCTGCATGGTCAATGCCTGTTTCACCGCATGGCTTTCCTTGCCAGGCGGCGCGGCCTCTACAGCGGCAACCCGCTGGGCGGGCGCGCGGCTGGGCGCGGCCTCCACCCGTCTCACCACCGCCGAAGCCGGTGCCGGTGCCGACGCGGGTGGCGGCGCCTGGGTCAGATCCACATTGGCCACGGTGGGGCGCTGCGGAGCAGGCGTTGGCGCCGGGTTTGCCGGAACGCTTCCAGACGGCGCACTGACGGGCGCCACGGCGGGCGGCGCATCAAAGCGGCCCTGCAGCAGCGGCGGTGTCTGCGCCTGTGCCGCGGTCCCGCCCAGCACGCTGGCAAGAAGGCAGGAACCCAGCCAGGCGGGGCAGGATTGGAACAAGGATGAAGGCATGAGGAAACTCCTTTCACAGCCACGCGCGATTAGGGTGACAAACGGTCAAGCAAGGAAGGCGGCGGCAGACTGACTGCCGGGCCGCCGGGCGCAACCGGCCTGGCCGCCGGACGGACCAAGGCCAGTGCGGGCGCAGGCTCAACGCTTGTCTGCGCCCGTGCGATCTGTTGCGCCAGTTGACGGATTGCGCGCCGGGACTCGTCGGAAAAAGCGGCCTTGTCCATCACGGCTTCCGCGGCCGCCGCATTGCTTTTCAAATACAGATAGATGGCCAGATTGCCGACGATCTTGGTGCTGCCGGGCGCCAGTTCGGCCGCTTGCACCACCGGCACCCGCGCCTCATCCACCCGGCCTTGTTTCAACAGAGAAAAGCCGTAATCCGCCACCATGGCCGCATCGGTGGGATTGCGTCGCACGGCCTCGGCAAAATGCGTACTGGCCTGCGCATAGTGATTGCCCGCCGCAGCGATCAGGCCCAGGCCCTGCCAGGCAAAAGCCGCCACCTGGCTGGTCAGCAAGCTGCGGTAGATCTTGGCGCTGGCCTCAAACTGCTGGGTATGCCGATAGGCATCGGCGCGCATCAGCTCAACCTCATCGCTGCGGCCGAAACGCTGCACATAGGCATCAAGGTGAGCCAACGAAGCAAAGTACAGGCCTTTTCCCTGCATTTCCCGGATCAGCCCGGCATACAAGCCCGGCTGATCCACGCCGGATTCCGCCTGTTCCTGCTGCTGTTCAAACCGCGCCGCCTGCTGTTCTGCCGCCTGCACGCCATAACCCTGCGGAGGCGGCGCGGCGCAGGCACCGCATGCGGCCACCAACACCACGGCCATCACTGTTTTCCAACTCGATCCGCCGTTGTTCATAACCCCCCCAACCGGCCCATGCTTCGGAAAATCGAAATAAAGCCCGCGCCGCCCGTCACAATCAACAAAGCGGGCAATAAGGTCACCACCATGACCGCGGTCATCTTGACGGTCAGCTTGCTCACGCGCTCTTTCAGGCCCATGCGCCTTTTCTCCCGGACGCGCTCGGCAAACTGCCGCAAGGGATCCTGGACCGCGCCGCCATGCCGATCAACTTGAACGATCAAGCGCGCGATCGCGCTCAGGTCATCATTGTTGAAGCCCGTTGCCAAGCGGCTCAATGACTGTTCACGCGACATGCCCCGCGCATAATGATGAATGGCCATGCCAAGCTCAGCGCCCAACACCGGCAGGACATGCTTGAAGTCATTGACCACGACGTGCAGGCTTTGGTCCACGGAAAGCCCCACTCCTTGCAACAAACGAAGCAGATCGATCAACAAGGGTAGTTCTTGCTCAGCCTGCTTCTGCCGCGCACTGACGCGGCTGCGCAAATACCACTTCGGCGCAAGAAAGCCGAGGGCGAATGCCGCAAAAGCCATCATCACCTTGGCGGCCAGGCTCTCTCCTCCAAGGCTCCATACCAGCACCGGCAACGCCAGCATCAAGGAAAAACGGATGAACAGGTACTGGCCGCGCGCCAGCGCTGGATTCGAAAAACCGGCGCTGGCAAGCAATTGGCGGTCTTCCTTTTCCATCAGCCACCAGGCCAGACGGCCTTTCTCAAGACGCTCGCCCCATTCAGCCGACCGACCGAAAAGCGCTTGCACCCGGGCCAGCCTGCCCGGCCGCTTGACCTGATCGAACGCCTCACGAACCACCGGATCTTCGCGATACCGGACCCAATCGTCGATGCGCGCCTGCGCGCGCGATTGCCGCCGGTCCCGCCCAAGCAGGCTGACGCCGACCATCAGCGCCGCCAGCGCAAACAAGACGAGGGCAATCATCAGCACCGTTTCTGCGTTCATGCTTCCCCCTCAGATGGCCTTGGCCATTTTGTAGAGTAGAAAAGACCCCAGCGCCTGCAGGCCGACCGCCGCGAACAGCAGCATCTTGCCGAGCGGGTCTTCCCACATCGTCATGAACAACTCATTATTGGCCACCAGGATCAAGGCCGCGACGCCCACTGGCAGCAGCGCAAGAATCCAGGCGGACAGACGAACTTCCGCCGACATGGCGAACAGCTCTTGCCGCGCCTGCTGCAAATCCCGCATGAACCCCGCCATGCGCTCAAGCACCTGATCGCTGCGGCCGCCGAAACGCATGGCCACGCCCACCACAGCCGCCACCAGCTCCAGTTCCTTGAAGCGGTACAGACGCGCAACCTGGTGCAAGGCGGTATCAATCTCAACGCCCACACGTGTCAACTGATGGGCGCGCTCCATGAGATCCAGCAATGGCGCTTGCACACTGGTGGCGGCGGTCTGAAAAGCGGTTCCCATGCCATTGCCGATCGTGATCAGCCGCACCATGGTTTCCAGAAAGTCCGGCAATTGCTCAGTCATCTTGTTGCGGCGCTTATCTATCTTCATCCACAAGGACAGCGCCAGCCCCGCTATCAGCAGCACCAACGCAAACAGCGCCTGCCACGGGCCGATCAACAACGCACACACGGCCACAACACTGACCATCAGCAGCACCGCCCTGGCCGTGTAGGCACGCGCCGACGCAATGCCCGCCCTGAGCAGAATGTTGTCCCAGTCCTCCCGCACGCCCTGGGACGCCAGCAGGTCCGGCGCGGCGTCTTCGGCGGATTCCGCCACCCGGCTCGACTGCTGACGTTCGATCTGCGCTTCCACGTATTGATTCACCCGTTGTTCGCGCTGCCTTCTGTCCGCCACCTGGAACAGCCATAAGGCACTGCCCAGCGCCAGTAAAGCGAGGCTGGCAAGCCACAAGCCCTGCATCAGCGCCCCCTCCAGAAACTGCCGCCAGCGGCGGGCTCCACGGCTTCCGGCGCGGCGCGCAATTGTTCGCGGAACTTCATCAATTTCGGCGTGTGCGGCAAGATGCCCAGCGAGACCCAGCGATCCACGTCCTGGCCCTCGGCGTTCGGCACGCTTTCATGCTTGAACAGCTCCTGGGTCGCAATCACGTTGTCGGACATCCCGGTCACTTCGGAAATGGACAGAATGCGCCGCCGCCCATCCGGCAAGCGCCCGATCTGGACGATGAAGTCCAGCGCGCTGGCTATTTGTCGGCGAAGGCTGTCCTCGCTTCCCTGAAAACCCGCAAAACCGGCCAGCATCTCGATCCGGTAGAGGCATTCACGCGCCGAGTTGGCGTGTATCGTGGCCATGGACCCCTCATGCCCGGTATTCATTGCCTGCAGCATGTCCATGACTTCGGATCCCCTCACCTCGCCCACCACGACCCGGTCGGGCCGCATCCGCAGACTGTTGCGGATCAGATCGCGAATCGTCACCAGTCCGGTCCCATCAAATCCGCCTTGGCGCGACTCAAGCCGAACCACATGAGGATGGTTCAAGGACAGTTCGGCGGTATCCTCAACCGTGACCACACGCTCCGTAGAGGGAATGAAGAAAGCCAGCGCGTTCAGCAAGGAGGTCTTGCCGGAGCTGGTGCCGCCCGACACCAGAATATTGCAGCGCTCCCTGACCGCCAGGGACAGCAGCGTGAAAATCTCTTTTGAAAACGTGCCCAGCGCCAACAGATCGTCAGGCTTGAGCGGATCTTTCTTGAACTTGCGGATGGACACCATCGGACCGTCAACGGACAGCGGCTCGATCACGACGTTCAGGCGGCCTCCGTCAGGCAGGCGCGCGTCAACCATCGGCACGGACTCATCCAGCCGCCTTCCCAGCGGCGCCAGAATGCGCCGGATAATGCGCAGCAAATGCTGGTTGTCGCTGAAACGCAGCGTTTCCTTCTCCAGCTTGCCGCCCCGGGAAACAAACACATTGTCAAAGCCGTTGATCAGAATATCTTCAACGTTGGGGTCCTCCAGCAAGTCTTCGAGCGGCCCCAGCCCCGCCAACTCTTTGGTCAGCGCAATGACGATTTCGCTCAGCTCGCTTTCATTGGTCGGCAAACGGCGCAGACGCACGAAGTTCTCGACCTCGATCACGACGAACTGTCGAATCGCGGACCGCGACCAGCGGCCGAACTCCGCGCCGAGCTCTTCGATTCTCGCCAACAGATGCTCATAGGCATCCACTTTGATTTCTTGAAAGCGCGCCGTGTGAATAAAGTCAGTGGCGTCGTCAGAAAACGCTATCGTCATCGTCACGTCTGGACTCTCTACAATCAACAATCAAGCGTGTGAAGCGCGCTCGCCCGAGGGCCCGCGCGGCTCCACCACCATTGAGCAGACCTGCGGTCCGCTCCCCCAACCCCGTCACGCTCACGCAGCCGCCATTCATGAGCGCGGCCGCTTCCACCACTGCCATCGTTTTGCCGTCCCCTTGTCTTGGACGCCCTCGATCGCCTGCTGCGCACCTTCCACCCGGGCAAAGGCCTGGCGCGCCAGTTTCTTCAAGGCCTTGGCATACGGATCTTTCGGAAAGGCCTCATGAACCAGGCGCCCCTGGTTCAAGGCCTCCATCACGGTATTCGGCCGATCCGGCACAGCTTGCAAGGCTTTCAAACCATGGCGCTGTTCAATCTGACGCACGCTCAAGCCATAGGATTCTTCATAGCGATTCACAATCAGTCTCACCCGCTCCGGCGCGATCTCCTGCTTGCGGATGTCCGCAAGCAGATCAACCAGACTCACCAATGCGCTGACGGATTGATCCGTCACCACCCAGACCTCATTTGCCGAACGCATCAAGGCGGCAATGAACTCGGGATTGGCAAAGCCGCCCACGTCTACCAGCACGCAATCGAACAGTTCGCGCAAGCGTTCGATCAAGCGCATCGACTCAAGATGAGAAATCTTTCTCATCTCTGACAGGTCCTTGGGCAGCGATAGCACCGGCGCGGTTTCCTCACGCTTGCCCAACGCGGTGTCCAGCAAGGTTTCATCGATCCGATGGGCATTGCGCACGGCCTCGACGAAATGAAAGTCCGACGACGCATTCAAATACAACTGCCCGTCACCAATCGGCCACCCCAGATCCAGATGCAGCAGGGACTGTCCGCCGTCGCCCCGACTGAATAGCTGCTGATGCAGACTGCTCAGATGGGCGGCCAGGCAACTCACCCCCACCCCAACGCGCGCACCCACCATGACGAAGAGCTTGCCTTGACTGTCCCGCTCCGAGGCCGGAGCGGCGAGCTTGAGCAGCTCATTGACCACCCGCTGAAGCTCCTGCCCATTGTCCAGATCAACAAAATCCTTCACGCCCGAGCGAAAAGCCAGCAAGGTCTGCTGGCTGTGCTGCGGATTGCCGACCGCGATCATCGGCGCCGCCAGTCCAGCCTGCGCCAAGCTCGCCGCCTGGCGGGCCGCCTCCGCGATCGCTTCGCTTCCCGGCACATCGAAATCAATAAACACCAACACCGGATCAAGCGCTTGCACTGACTGCGCCAACAACACGCCCTCTCCCGGCTCAAGCAGGCTGACACGGTCGCCGAGCCAACCCTGCAAGCGCTCAAAAGCGGCTGGCTGGCGCGTCAGAAAGACCAGGCGCGCTGAAGCGTCGGTCCGGGAAGAGGATGTTGATACACTCAAAGCCCTGCTCCGCGTTTATTTGGAAAAGCCGGGCAGCTCATCCTGGCTGGCCGTTCCCATGACGAAGTGGCCCCAGGCATTCGTGGGTGTATCGATCTTTTCCTTCGCGCCGGGCAGGGGCAATTCAACCCCCCTGGCCAACGGCTGGACCAGGCGCGGCGTGACAACGATCATCAACTCTTTCTCCTGCTGTGAGTAACGCATTCCCCTGAAAAAAGCGCCAATAATGGGCAAGTCACCAAGAAACGGCACTTTGTCCAGGTTTGAAATCGTTGAGCGGGAGACCAGACCGCCAATCACAAAGCTCTCCCCGTCCCCCAGTTCAACGGTGGTGTCGGCGCGGCGCGTCACGACGGCCGGGATCTGCACCGTATTCATCGTCAGGCCATTGTTCCAGTCCAGGTCGCTGACTTCCGGGGCCACTTTCAAGGCGATGCGGTCCTTGCTCAGAATCGTCGGTGTGACGGTCAGCGCAATGCCGAACGGCTTGTACGTCACAACCGTTGACCCCAGGCCCCCGGAGCTGGGCACCGGCAGTTCCCCGCCCGCCAGGAACTTCGCACTCTGCCCGGACAAGGCCACCAGCGTGGGCTCAGCCAGCACGCGCGCCATCCCATGGCTTTCCAGCAAGCTCAGCTGTGTATTGAACAAGAAGTTCCCGCGCGTCAGCCCCAGCGCCAGATCAAACAAACTCCCGGTGCTGGGCGCGAACTGGCCTGCCGTGCCAAAGGAAAAGCTGCCTCGCGTATTGGTGGCCGAAAAATTGAAACCGGCTTGCTTGAGACTCTGCTTGTTGAACTCCACCACCTTCACTTCAACCTGCACCGTACCCGGCGTTGCAATGGTGGACAGGTCCAGCACGGCCTCTTCGCCCACCTCGGCGTCCGCGCCCGCGCGCACCACATGGTGCGCCAGCAGC
>JBAYOI010000009.1:0-30594 GCA_041678365.1 Pigmentiphaga sp.
GCACGCTCCAGGCTGTGATACATCGCCACGCGGCGCAGCAGTTCGCGGCGCTTGGCGGGGTCGGCGGCGGCGGCGCGGATTTCATCGCGGAAGCGGACGCGGTCGGCCTCATCTTTCGCCTCCAGGTTCCGCTTGTTGCGGATGGTGTCATTCTGGATGGCTTCCATCGTGACGGTGCGGCGCTGCACATCGTAGAGATCCAGCGTGGAAGGCTCCGCCTGGCCATTGATCACCGGGCCAAGCTTCGAGGTCAAGTTCAGCGCGTCATGAATGCCGCCGTTCATCCCCATGCCGCCGAGCGGATTGTTGATGTGCGCCGCATCGCCCACCAGGAAAGCGCGGTCCTTGCGGAAAGAATCCGCCACCCGCTGGTGGACCCGATACAGGGTGGTGTGCTGGATGGCCGGATCCATGTCGGCGGGGACCACCTTCCTGATTGACTCCTCAACGTATTCCGGACTCAGGGCCTGTTCGTCGGTCAGTTCCGACGCCACCGGCATCATGACGCGCCAAGCGCCGATGATGCGCAGCAGGAAATACCAGCGATTCGGGTCCGCCACGTAGCTGACGGCGGAAATACCCGGCCGCAGCGCGGTGAAGTCCACCGGCGTGGTCATGACCAGGAAACGCTCCGGCCACGTGAAGCCATCAAAACCGATGTTCTGGCTGCGCCGCACAATACTGTTTGCGCCATCCGCGCCAATCAGCCAGCTGCAACGCAAGGTGCGCTCTTCACCGCGCTGGGAAATGTGGACGTCAACACCCTCGCTGTCTTGCGTGATGGACAGCACTTCGCAATCAAACTCGATATTGAACAGCGGATGATCGCGTACTTCGTCCAGGATGATGCGCGTCAGCTTGAATTGTTCGGCCTGCAGGCGGTAGGGGTGGCGCGTGATGTCGGAAATTTCGCTGAAATCGAACGTGCCGAGTTCACCGTCCGCGCTGGTCGAATATTGCACCGACGGCGCTTTCAGACCTTGCTCGATCAGCTTTTTTGCAAAGCCGAGGTCATCAAGCATGTCCAGGGTGGGCGGGTGGAAGGTCGATGCGCGCGATTCAGTGCTGAGGTCAGCCAATTTTTCCAGCACGAGGACCGGAATGCCTTGGCGGATCAGATCCGCGGCCGCCGTCATGCCAACGGGACCTGCGCCTGCAATAATGACGGGAAGGGCAGTCTTATTCATGAAAACTCCTGTGTGCTAATAGCCCCTTGGCCTGGCGCCAGAACAGCGTTGCCAAGGGTTGCCTCGCGGGACCCGCCTAAAAGGCAAGGCTTGCGGTCGGCCCGTGATCAAGACAAAAGGATTGCTGCTTCTCAACAATCCGATTCAACACAGCCATGCTAAAGATCAAGCGGCCCCTAGAGCAATCGATTTAAACTACACACTTCTTGAGTTTTTTTAATCAACTCAGGTCCAAATCAACGGGTTTTCCCGAAAAATCGCCGGTTTTGTTTCCCCGGCGGCAAGATGTTCAGTGTTTTATGCGCCTACCACGCCCTTGGCCTCTTGGTGCAGGCAATCCATCAAGGCCAACATGGCGCCAGAGGGCGCCAGGCTCTGGTGCCGGATCACGCCAATGGGCCCAAACACGGTCGGCAAGGTCAGATCCACAATGGACAGGCCATGAAGGCGGGCGTAGTAGCTCGCCACGGCGCGCGGCACGATGCTGAGTGCCTGGCTATTGTCCATCAGCACCATATTGTTCACCACCGACGCGGATTCAACGCGGGACTGGACGCTCACGCCATGCTGCTGAAACAACAGGTCCAGGCCGATGCGAACCGGGCTGCCCCGAGGCGGCATGATCCAGGGATAGGCGCTCAGCGCTTCCCAGGAGGGGCGCTGAGCCGCCAGTGGATGGTCCGCTGCGCAGCAAATGCACATCGGCTCCTCATACAACACTTGGCGCACCAGCTCCTCAGCCCGTAAATCCGCTCCCAGGCGAGCAACAATGAAATCCAGCTTGCGGGTATATAAGTCAGGCAGCAAGGCTTCAATCGAGCCCTCCCTCACCTGTACGTTCACGGCGGGCATGCGCTGTTCAAACCGGAGCAGCGCATGGGGCATCAGGAAAGCGGCGGAGGACGAGTTGATGCCCACATGAATGGTTTCAACGCTCAGCCCGCCAGGCGATGACCACTCCTTGCCCATCCGGTCCAAATCCCCAAGAATCCAACGCGCATGGCGAATCATCGAGGCCCCGTGCGGGGTCGGAAACGTGCCCTTTGAGGTCCGCTCGAACAGTCGCGTGCCCACCATGGCCTCCAATTCCGCCATCATCCGGGAGACTGCTGGCTGCGTGGTTGCCAGACGCCGGGCCGCTTCCCCCACATTTCTCACATCATCCAGCGCCAACAACATCTGGAGATGGCGCAAACGAAGGCGGCCATGCACATACCAGTCAGCGCGCAGCGAAAGAGACGGTTCATTCATGGTGATCACCTCATATCAATTTCAGCATGATTTTATCCAAACATATGATTAGATTGGGATAGCTGCTTCCACTATGATCGATTGAACCAAGCCGCCAAGCCGTTCCGGCAGAGAGCTGGCGCACACCAATCTGGAGACGATCATGATGAAACGCACAAGCTGTTTGCTGTCCGCCCTGGCCTTGGCGCTGCCGCTATCCGCCCAGGCCGCCTACCCGGAGCGCCCTGTCACGCTGGTGGTGCCTTCGGTACCGGGCGGCGCCGCCGACACCGTGGCCCGGCTGGTGGCGGAAGGATTGAATCAGCACTGGAAGACCTCGGTCATTGTTGAAAACCGGCCCGGCGGCAATTCCCTGATTGCCACCCAGCATGTCATCAAAGCCGCGCCCGATGGCCATACCCTGCTGCTGGGGTTTGATATTTCCTTCAGCGCCATGCCTTATCTGATGGACAAGAAGCCGTTCGACCCGCAGCGCGATCTCACGCCGGTCACCACACTGGCCACCGTTCACTACCTGCTTCTTGCCTCGCCCTCGGCGCCCTTCCACACCGTCCAGGAGTTGCTGGATCAAGCGCGAGCCAAGCCGGGGACCATCACATTCGCCAGCGGAGGAGAAGGTTCCAACCATCATCTTGGCATGGAAATGTTTGCGCATGAGGCCGGTGTCTCCTTCAGGCACGTCCCCTATAAGGCCGCGCCGCAAGGCTTCGTTGACGTCATGGGCGGACACGTTGACATGATGATTCTGGCCAGCGGCACCGCCACGCCCCCGATCCAGACCAACAAGGTACGTGGACTGGCGCATACCGGCACAAGCGCCACGCCCCAGCTCCCCGAGCTGCCCCTGCTCCAGGACAGCATCAAAGGTTTTACCTATGACAGCTGGTTCGGCCTGTTCGCCCCGGCAGGCACGCCCGCCAACATCCTGCAGCAACTGGAGGAAAGCGTCCAAGCCGTCCTGGACACGCCGCAAATCAAGGCCAAACTGGCAGCGCAAGGCCTTTCCGCTGGCGAAGGCGGCGCGCAAGCCTTGAAAGCACGCATCATTGCCGACACCGAGCGCACCGCGCCCATCATCGCCAAGCTCAAGCAACAAACCAAGTAAACGAGATGAAACGTCCCAACATCCTGCTCATCACCACGGATCAACATCGCGGCGACTGCCTGGGCTTTGCGGGCCGCCGTGTCAAGACGCCGCATATTGACCAACTCGCCCGCAGCGGGACGCACTTTTCGTCCTGCATCACCCCGAACCTGGTATGCCAACCCTCCCGGGCCTCGATATTGACAGGACTGCTTCCGTTGACGCATGGCGTGTGCGACAACGGCATCGACTTGAACCAGCAGTTGGGAGAAGCCGGGTTTGCGGGCAGCCTTGCCGCCGCGGGCTACCGGACCGGCTTCATCGGCAAGGCCCATTTTTCCACCCACCATACCTTCAGCCGGACCGGCCGCGCCGAATGCCAATACACCGAAGCGGACATGGGCGAGGACTGGATGGGGCCCTATATGGGCTTCAAGCATGTCGAGCTGGTCGTGGAAGGCCACAACTATTGGCTGCCCACGCCCTTGCCGGGTGGTTTGCATCACTCCCGCTGGCACTATGGAGATGGCCTGGGCGAATTGCGCAATCAGCTCTACCAAACCGACCTGGGGCCGCCCAGCGGCGCGCCGCAAACCTTTCATTCCGGTTTACCCGTGGCCTGGCACAACTCCACGTGGATTGGGGACCGAACCATTGATTTCCTGAAGCAGAACCAGGACGAACCCTTTTGCCTGTGGGCCTCCTTTCCTGATCCCCACCATCCTTTTGACTGTCCGGAGCCGTGGTCGCGACTTCACCATCCAGACGAAGTTGATCTGCCGCGCCATCGGAGCACGGACTACGACCGTCGCCCCTGGTGGCATCGTGCAAGCATGGAAAGCAAGCCGGTGGGCAGCGCGGAGGTTCAGGCGCTCCGGCAGAATTTTTCCCGCATTCCCACGCAGCCCGACGCCCAACTGCGGAACATCATCGCCAATTACTACGGCATGATTTCGTTGGTGGATCATCAAGTAGGGCGCATCCTGAATACGCTGCGCGAGCAGGGCCTGGATGACAATACCTTGGTGATCTTCACTTCCGACCATGGCGAATGGCTCGGTGACCATGGATTGATGCTGAAAGGCCCGATGGCTTACGAAGGCCTGCTGCGCGTTGCCATGGTTGCGCGCGGACCCGGCGTGCAGGCGGGCCAGGAGATCCGCGACCCGGTCTCCACGCTTGATCTGGCCGCCACCTTCTATGACTATGCCAATGCCTCCGCGCTGGGTCCCGTTCACAGCCGAAGCCTTCGCCCGCTGCTGGAAGGCAAAGCGGCTTCGCGCGACTTCGCGCTGAGCGAATGGGACGTTGCCGCGTCCCGCTGCGGTGTCGAACTGCATTTGCGCACGGTACGGACTCAGGATTGGAAGCTTACACTGGAGGCCGTCTCCGGCGCAGGCGAGATGTATTGCCTGAAAGAAGACCCGGACGAGATGGACAACCTGTTTGATGATCCGGGTTATACGCAGCAACGCAAAATGTTGATCGACATGCTCCACGAGCGGCCTGCCGACCAGCGCTCAACACGACTCCCCGCCTCGGGCATTGCCTGAGCAAACCGGACAGCCCGGCATTACCCGGGCTGCCTTGCTTGTGCTCAAGCGCTCGGCACCGTGCCTCGCTCCGCGACATCGGCGCCAGCCCAGTGAAAACAAATCAACGCCACCAGCCCAATCACCAGCGCTGCAGCGCCCAAGGCTTCATAGCCCAGGAACTTGACCAAGGTCCCACCCAGCAACGGCCCGATGGCCGAACCCGCCATCAGGATGGCGGGCGTGGCGGCCAGCAGACGCCCACTGCGGTCTTGCGCTGCAATATGCCCGAACGCAAAGGTATGGGTAAAAATCATCACAGCGGCAAACACCGACGCCGCGGCCGCATACGGGGCAAAGCTGCTTGCCGTCATGATCACGAACGCCAGCAAGGCCTGAAGCACGGCACCGATGCGCGTGACGTGCAAGGCGGAGAACCGGTTTTCCAGCCAGGCGGCAAGACCGGCAGGCGCCAGGTTGACCAGTCCCAGCGCAATCAGCACGCCGGTAATCGCTTCCAGCCCGAATCCGCGCTCCGCCCCCACACGCTCCAGAAAGCTGAAGACCATGGACTGCACCAGCGCCATTGCACAAATGCCCGCCATGCCCAGCCACGCGGCGGACGGAATGGGGGCGGCAACAGTCCGTTGCCCTTGCGCCGCTGCGGTATCAGGAAAGGCCACAACGCTCATCAACGCCGCAATCGCCATCAGCACGGCAAACACCACGAACAGCGCGGCCGTGCCGTGCATGGCAATCAAGCCCGGCGTTGCACCCAGGAAAATCACCGCGAAAACGCCCAGCGCCATCCCCACATAAGCAAACAACCGGTGGGGCTGAACGCTGCGCGCAATCGTGCCATGCGTGGCGCTGAGTCCGGCCCCCACGCCCACCCCGGCCACCACGTGGGCCAAGGCCATCGGCCCCAGCGCATCCAGCTGCGTCAAGGCCCCAAAGGCCAGGGCGGCCAAGCCATAACCCGCAACGGCCACACCGCGCGCCCGGACCCGCTGCATCCGGGAAGCCAGCCCGAGGCTGGCGGCGACCGCGCCGATCAAGAACAAGGAAGCCAGCAAACCCGCCTGTTGCGGGTCAAAGTGGCTCTGCGCCACCAATGCCCCCACCCAGACGGGCAAGGCCACCAGATCGATCATGCCGGCGCAATGCGCCACCATCAGCGCCGCGGTACCGGCGCGTCCAGGACGAATAGTCATGGTTGTCTCCGTGATTGACTTATCTTTTTAGGAATGCGAATTGCTCAAGCGTTGACCGGCGCCTTGTAAAACCTGCCATCTTTCATGATGGCGCGCAGTCTGTTCTTGTCTTGCAGAAGGGTCACGTCTTCGGTCGGATCGCCATCGATCAACAGCAGATCGGCCAAGTAGCCAGGACGGATCCGGCCCAGCTCATCGCCCTGGCCCATGATTTCCCCGCCCAGCGCCGTGGCCGCATGCAGCACCTCGGCGGGCGTATAGCCAAAGTGCCGCACCCACAGCTCCAGGTCCCAGGCATTGCGTCCGTTGGGATTGAACGGAAAGCCGTAGTCACCGCCCGGCAGCAGCCGCACGCCGCGCCGTTTCAGCTCGGGCACCAGCGCTTTCAGCCGCTCAAGCACGATGGCCGCGTCCTGCTTCATGTGCGTCATGTCGAAGCCCGGCGGCGGCACGGCGTCCAGCGTGGCTTGGCAGATGCCGATCGTCGGCGCAATGAACACCTCGTCTTTTTTGGCGGTCAGCAGATCAATGGTGTGCGCGTCGGCATACGTACAGTGATACAGCACGCGGAAGCCTGCTTTCAAACCGAGCCTGACGGCGTCGTTGGCATGCGCATGACCCGTCAACCAGAGACCATGCTCCCGCGCCGCCTGGCCCGCCGCCATCAGCTCTTCTTCGGTATAAAGCAATTGCTGCGAAGCACCGGGTTTGAGCGCACTTTCCCCCGAAATCAGGAATTTGACCGCCTTCGCGCCAATGTCCTTGCAGCCTTTGACAAAGGCCGCCACGTTGACGGGGCCCGCGCCATGTTCGTCCACCATCCCCGGATCCAGCGCCGAATCGTTGGGCGGTTCGCGCTCCACCGAAGACGGCACCAGGCGCGGGCCGGGCATGCCGCCGGTATCGATCATCGCCTTCAGCGCGGGCTCGATGCGCTTTCCCAACGCACCCGCGGAATACGCGCTGGTGAATCCATGATCGAGCAGAATGCGGGCATTGCGCGCCGCCGTCAGCGTCAGCTCCTCCAGCGGCAAGGACATGCCCGGGACGAACTGCTCGACGCTGGTCGGCCAGGTCAAGTGGGCGTGGGCCTCCGTCATGCCAGGCATCAGCACGCCGCCACAGCCGTCAATGACGCGCGCCTGCTCGCGCCCCACCCGCTCCGCGCCCTGGGCAAGCTGCGCGATGCGCTGGCCTTCAACCCGCACTTCTCCGGCAAACGGCGCGCTGCCGCTGCCATCAAAAATCCGCAGGTTGGTGAATACCACCGGTTGGGAAAGTTCCACCGCCTGACGAAGGGCGGGATTCAGCGTGTGATCGTTCAAAGCTTGTCTCCTCTACATTTTCCCGGTCCGCGCCGGGTTGGATGGAATCGTGAAGGTAGTGTAGGAAGCGCTCCCTCATCCATCTAGACGATTTTTCAAATACATAACATCCAGAAAACGGATAGTTAGGCGACAAAGCATTCAATCAAAACAGTCACCATGCTTATTGCCCGGCTTTCCAGGCGATTTGAAATCCGGTGTTTTATTGGTCAACCCTATTAATGAATGAGAATTAATTGATTGACTAATATCTGCATCACTCCTGTAATGTTTTTGCAAGTGATGACTCAGACAACAAAAGGAGCAGAGATGAAAACGCGTGCTGGCTTTTGTAGTAGATGTGGTTTGACGGCGGCAATAGGTCTGCTGCTGAGCCTGACAGGTGTGCAGGAAAGCCTTGCACAGAGCGGCCCGGTATCCATCGTTGTTGCCACCTCGGCCGGCACCGGTGTTGACGTGATCGGACGCGTGATGGGCGAGCAGTTGTCCAAGCAACTGGACACCGCCTTCGTGATTGAGAATCGCGCAGGCGCCAGTGGAAACATCGGCGCCGAATACGTTGCCAACGCGGCGCCCAATGGCAGGACGCTGCTGGTAGGCGCCACGACCTTCGGCACCAATCCGGCGGTCAACACCCAGCTGCGTTATCACCCGGTCAAGGATTTCACCCCCATCAGCCTGATGGGCACCGGCATCATCAGCCTGGCCGTTACACCCAACCTGCCAGTCAATTCCGTACAGGAACTGATTGCGCTGGCCAAGTCCAAACCCGGCTCCATCAACTACGCGTCGCCTGGCAATGGCACACCGCAGCACTTGGCCATGGAACTGCTCAAACTGGAAACGGGCGCCGATCTGTTCCACGTGCCCTATAAGACGACCGGAGGCGCGCTGACGGACCTGGCGGGCGGGCACGTCTCGGCCATGCTGGTACCCGTGGACAGCGCCCTGCCGCTCGCCAGCGCGGGCAAGCTGAAGATTCTTGCCGTCATGAGCGCCGAACGTTTTTCAGGATTGCCCGACGTTCCCACCTTCACGGAAGCGGGTTACCCCAAGCTGCAGGTCGACGTCTGGTACGGTCTGTTTGCTCCCGCGGGCACACCCAGCGAGCTCATCGCCAAGCTGAATCAAAACGTTGATCAAGCACTGAAACAGCCCTCCGTCATTGAAACACTGAAGAAACAAGCCATTGAGCCCGTTGGTGGCCCCCCGGAGCGCATGGCCGAACTGCTGCGTTCGGAACTGGATCGCTGGCCCGCTGTCGTCAAGGCCGCCCATATTTCCGCTGACTGACCATCCACTTCCAGGAGCTTCCATGTACGGCATTGATCCCGCCATTATTGACCGCGTCATGGCGCGACGCGGTCGCCTGCACGCCTACGACACCCTGCAGGCAAGCCGCACTGCGCTGGTTACCATCGACCTGCAAAACTATTTCGTCAAAGACGGTTTCCCCAGCGCCGTCCCCGCCGCGCGCGGCATTGTCCCCGCGGTCAATCAAGCCGCGCAGGCGCTGCGGGACAAAGGCGGTACGGTCATCTGGATCTCCACCTCGTCCAATGGCGCCGAGCATTACTGGTCCGTCATGCATGAGTACTTGCTCACCCCGGCACAGGAACAGCGCCGCCGGACGGGCTTGAAGGAAGGCAGTGACGGCTATGCGCTCTGGCATGAGCTGGACATTCATCCGGATGATCTGCACGTCACCAAGCGCAGCTTCAGCGCCCTTATCCACGGTTCCTCGCCACTCGAATCGGAACTGCGCGGACGCAATATTGATACCGTGCTGATCGCGGGAACCGTCACCAACGTCTGCTGCGAATCCACCGCGCGCGACGCCATGATGCTCAATTTCAAGACTGTCATGCTCGCGGATGCCCTGGCCGCCAAACTGCCCGCCGCGCACGTGGCAACGCTGTCCGGCTTCATTGAGAATTTCGGCGACGTCATGAACGTCTCCGAGATGGCCGAGCGGCTGCGCTGAACCGCACACCGGTTTTCTCCATTTTTCCGGTGTGCTCCGGGTTAGATCGAATGGTTGCGGTGCGATGAAAACGCCACAATCATCGGTTCAAGCAATTCACAACCCAGACAACATCCAAAAAATGGATCTCTACAAGGTCAACCTGAACCTGCTGCTGGTTTTCGTCGCCATGCACCAGCACCGCAGCGTGACACGCGCCGGTGAAGCCATGGGCCTGAGCCAGCCCGCCATGAGCGCGGCGCTCTCGCGCCTGCGCGCGCTGTTCAACGATCCGCTTTTCATCCGGACCGGCGCGCTGATGGAGCCCACGCCCCGCGCTGAACAACTGAGCCCGGCCATTCATGAGGTGGCGCGGATGATCGAAACCCAGGTGCTGCAACCGCCTGTCTTCGATCCGGCCAGAAGCCAGCGCGGCTTCAGCCTGCTGGCGCCCGACATTGCCGAGATCACCTTCTTGCCGCCGCTCTTGGCCCGCTTGACCGAGATTGCGCCAGGGGTCAGCCTGAAGACCCAGGCCATGCCGCAGCACATGGCGGCAGCCAGCCTCGAATCGGGCGCGGCGGAACTGGCCATCGGCTACTTCCCTGACCTGCACCGCGCCGGTTTCCATCAACAGCACTTGTTCCAGACCACCGATGTCTGCCTGCTGCGCCGCTCGCACAGCGTCATCGGCAACAGATTGACGATGAAACAGTTCCTGGCCGCGTCACACGCCGTCGTCCAGCCCGATGGGCGCGACGTCATGGAGCGCCACATCCAGGACGCGGGCATCCAGCGCAAGGTGGTCGTGAAACTCCCGCATTTCATGAGCGTCCTGCCGATTGTGGAACGCTCCGACATCATCGCCATCGTGCCTCGCGAACTGGCCGACTTCTTCGTCCGGCACGGCGAAGTGCGCTATCTGGAACTGCCAATCAAGACGCCCAAGGTGGATATCCACCTGTTCTGGCATCAGCGCTATCAAAAAGACGTGGCCCACGCCTGGCTGCGCAAGCTGATGTATGAGATGTTTCGCAAAGCCATGCGTCCTTCGCCATGACGGCGGACAGGAGGAACAGCAAAATATGACCCCGTTCAAAGGCAAACTTCGGACTCGCCATCTGGAGGCCATGCTTGCCATTGCCGATTTCGGCAGCTTGTCAAAATCCGCGCAGCATCTGCATATGACGCAATCAGGCCTGTCCCGCCTGCTGACCGAACTTGAGGAGATCGCTGGCGGACGTCTCTTTGAACGAACGGGCAAAGGCATGAGCTGCACGTCACTGGGTGAGGCCATGTGCCAGCATGCGCATATTCTTCTCGGTGACTTGGCCAAGGCGGAAGCCGATCTGCTTGCTGTCGCCAAAGGCGAACTTGGCCAGTTGACGCTAGGCTGCTTTTCCATGTTCAGCGGCTGGCCGTTGGCGCAAGCTATTACCCTTTTTCGGAGCAGGCACCCCCGGATCGCACTGTCCGTCCAGGTTGGCATGCATGAACGCATGCTCGAAGACCTTGACTCGGCAAAGCTGGATCTGCTCATCAGCCGCAATCTGCCCAACCTGGATCCGGCGCTTTACCGTACTCGCAGCTTATTGGAAGACAAGGTGGTGCTTGCCTGCGCCGCAGACCATCCGCTGGCGAAAACCACCCGCATCAGCCTGGAGGACTGTGCGCAATACCCCTGGATCACCGCCCCGCCGCAGACCCGAGTGCGGCTCGAGCTGGAGACATTCCTCCGGCAAAACGGTATAACGCTTCCCGCCATGATAGGTGCCCTCTCTCTTGAACTGAACCTGGAGCTGGTCAAGCAGGGCGGCTATCTCTGCATGCTCCCCTACAGTGTGGCGCAAGCCCATCGGCAACGGGGAGATTTGCATCTATTGCCGGTTTCCATTGACGTGGCCTTCCCGCCGCTGGCGGCCATCTGGCGCAGAGAGCATACGGCCACTCTGCACATCCGCGAGTTCACCAACACGCTGATCGATGTGATTCAAAACCACGATATTGTGAAATCAACAAAATAACCGTATCACCCATGACGATTCAATGCAAATGCATTCCGAAACGTCATAGCTTCTTGCTGAAACAGCCTCCTACAATGCTCCCAAGCAATGAACAACTCCGATCCTCAGCACGGAATCAGGATGACTATGGGAGCACCCATCGAGGCAACAATCCGGCAGGGCATTGTCACAGGCCGGTATGAACAAGGCGTGTGCCGATTCTCGGCCATCCCTTTCGCCCAGGCGCCGGTCGGCGCTTTGCGGTTCAAGCCGCCCGTTCCAGCGGACTGGGCAGGGCGTCTGGACGCCACTGCCCCCGGCCCGGTGGCTCCCCAACTCCGCTCTCGCCTGGTCGAAGCCATGGGAGATTTCGAGAGGGCGCAATCCGAGGACTGTCTTCGACTGACGGTCTGGACGCCGAATCCCGATCGGCAGCGGCGGCCCGTGGTCGTGTGGCTGCACGGCGGCGCCCATCAAAGCGGCGGCGGCGATCTTGACTGGTATGACGGCGCACAATTGGCCGCGCGCGGCAACCTCGTCGTCGTGGCGCCGAATTACCGTCTTGCCGCGCTTGGCTGGCTGCACCTTCCCGACGCGTGCTCGAACCTGGGCTTGCTGGATCAAGAAGCGGCACTGGACTGGGTACATGCGCATATTGAATCGTTCGGCGGTGATCCCGATCGAGTCACCGTCATGGGACAATCCGCAGGCGCGCAGTCCATTGTCGGCCTACTGCTTCGGCCAGCCCGGTTCAAGCGCGCCATTCTGCAAAGCGCCCCGCTTGGACGAGGCTTTGCGTCAAAAGAATGGGCAAGTTCAATCCGCGCGCACCTGATGGAAGCCGTGGGCGCGCAAGACCTCGCAGCGCTTCAAGCCGTGCCCGTCCAGGCCCTGCTGCAAGCCCAACAGTCAGCGCGCGTGCGGCAAGCCCTTCAGGAACAAACGTCCAAACACAATCTATTCAGCCCCATCGCCGACGGCTCGATCCTCCCGGACAATGCCAATGCCTTGCTCCGCCAGGCAAGCAGCCGCATGGACGTACTGATTGGCCATACCAGCAATGAAATGGCTGCGTTCACCGCCATCCGCGATCCGGAACAGCAACGCAGTCTCAGCGCGGAAATCTATGCCGAGCCCGCTCAGGCATGGGCTCGGGACGCCACGGAACAAGGACGCAAGGCCTGGCTATACCGCTTCGAGTTTGCGCCATCCGCCCGCTTTGGCGCCTGCCATTGCGTGGAGCTTCCTTTTGTCTTCGGGACAGCGGAAGCGTTTTCCAAGGCGCCCATGCTGCGCGGCGCGGCGCGGGCCGATATCCAGCGCCTGACCAGCGCCCTCCAGCACACATGGATTCAATTCATCCGCAACGGCGATCCGGGCTGGGAAGCTTGGCCACAACAACACGTTTTCTCATGACCTTGGGAGGCTCGCATGCCGCAACAGGACATCCATAGCGTCAACCATGTCGGGATCGTAGTCCGGGACCTTGCGGAAACGACGCGCCGCTATCACGACCTGGGCTTCACCCTCACGCCCTTCTCCGCTCACTCAGGCGCCTGGAAACCGGGCGAGGCAGCAACGCCATTAGGCAGCGGAAACCACTGCATCATGTTTGCGCACAACTATCTGGAGATACTGGGAAGCGCCAACCCGGCCGACCCCAGTCCTCGCCTGGAACGCTACCTGCAGCATCACCAGGGCGGGCACATCATTTGCTTTGGCGCCGAGCATCTGCAAACCGTTGAACAGCGCCTTCTGGCAAACCGGATCGACACCTCGGGCGTTTTGCCCTTGCAGCGCGACGTGGACACACCGGAGGGCCCCAGAACGGCAAAGTTCGAGCGCATCCAATTTTCACCCGCTGACTCTCCGGAAGGCTATATCCAGGCCGCCCGCCACTTGACGCCTGAATTCATTTATCAAGCGCGCTATCTTCAACATCCCAACGGCTGTCAGGCCCTCTCCTCGACCCTGCTGATCGTTGATGACCTGGCCGGTTTCCAGGCCCGATACCAGCATTACACCGGCATTGAGGCCAAGGCGGAAAACGGTGAGGCAACGTTCCATTTCCCCTTGTGCTCGACCTTGACCCTGCTCACGCCCCAGCGCGCGCTGCAACGCCTGCCTGGCAGCTTGCATCCTCCCATTCCCGGTATTGCCGCCGTCGGCTTCCGCTGCCCGGACCTGAAGCAACAAGCGGAGCGCCTGGACGCGAACCGGATCCCATTCACTCGCCTTGATGGGCAGTTGATCGTTCCAGCTGAAGCCGCGGCAGGCATTGCCGTCATTTTTGAAACGTGAGCCCACGCCCACACGCTCATCCCCACCCTGTTCTCTATCGGTAAAGGAACCAGCCATGAAATCGACACTTGCCTTGTTGATCGCCTCAATGGCGTTATTGACGCAGAGCGCCATTGCGCAAGACTTTCCCACCCGTCCCGTCCGCATCGTCGTCCCCTACCCGCCAGGCGGCGGCGTTGACGGACTGGCTCGCCCCCTTGCGGAACGGTTATCGGAGCGATGGGGTCAGCCCGTCATTGTTGAGAACAAGGCTGGCGCGGCAACCATTATTGGCACCGATCAGGTTGCCCGATCAAAACCTGACGGCCTGACCCTGCTGCTCACCAGCGACTCGAGCATCACCAGCAATCCGCATCTTTATGACCAGCTGCCTTTTGATCCAATCAAAGACCTGGCCCCCGTCATTCAACTGATCGACCTGTTCCAGATGGTGGTTGCCCACCCATCCGTCAAGGCAAACACCATGCAGGAACTGGTCCAGTTGGCAAAAAGCCAGACCGCCCCCATGAACTATGGCTCCTACGGCGCGGGCAGCCAGCCCAATCTGTTGTTCGAAGAACTCAAGCGGCAATCCGGGGTGGAACTGACGCATATCCCCTATAAAGGCATTGCGCCCGCCATTCAGGCCACGCTTGCCAACGAAGTCCAGCTTACGCTGGGTGGCGCGGCAACCACCGCACAATACTTTTCAACGCATCGCATGAAGCCGCTGGCTATTTCAGCACCAAAGCGCAACCCCGAATTTCCTGACATTCCCACCTTGCGGGAAGCAGGATTTGGCGACATTGGTCCGCGGGCCTGGTTCGGCATCTTTGCGCCCGCCCAGACTCCGCAGCCAATCATCGACAAAATCAATGCCGACGTTGCCAGCATCTTGGGCGATCCCGCGTTCGAAGCGCAGCAAATCACAGGCAAAGGCTATCAGCGCGCGGGAGACAACGCCGCGGCATTCCGCAAGTTCGTCCTGGAAGACCATCAGCACAAGGGACAAGTCATCAAAGCGGCGGGCATCAAGCCGGACTGATCGTCCCGCAAGCCATCCGCCTCACAGCGCCCGCGCCAGATCGCCCAAGCGCGCGCGCAGCATCGTCACGCAGTCCGCCATGATTTGATCCGCCACGGCAAAGTGGCGGCGCGTGACCTCATCGGCGCCGTGCCGCCGCACCACGAACAAGGTCATCGACAAGGTCGGATCCGCAATGGGGCGGGCAATCACGTCGCCGCGCTCGATTTCCCGGGCAATGGCGCCCAGCGGCATGACCGAAGCAGCCGCACCGCGCAGCACGAGGTCACGTTGACCGGCAATGGAATGGGTTTCGTATTTGATTCTAGGCGCCACACCGCGCTGCAAGGCCAGGTCCGACACCAGCCTGCGCGCCACGTCCCGTTCATTGCCCTGCACCAGATCATAGTGCAGGACCTCTTCCATCCAGACAGGATCGTGTCCCGCAGCCAGGTCCGCGCGGATGACGAACAGCAGTTGCTCCCGCATCACCGGCATCAGCGACAGTTCCGGGTTCGCTTCCACGCAATAGGCCAGCACCGCATCAACCTCTTTTCGGATCAGTGCGTCAACCAGCAAAAAGCTCGGGCTCTCATAAAGCTGGAGCGCCACGTCGGCGTAGCGCTCCTGGACGCTGAGCAGCAGATCCGAAGCAATCAGCTGCATGACGCTGGTGGTCAGCCCGAGCCTGAAGTCCACCGGGCTTGATGTGGCGGCGCGGCGCACATCGTCCCGGGTCCGATCAAGCAGTTCGAACACCTCATCCGCCCGTTCCAGCAACAGCAAACCGGCGGCGGTCGGCTCCACGCCACGGGAGTGCCGCGCCAGCAACGGAACGCCGAACGCCTCTTCCAGCGCCCGGATATGCACGCCAAGCGCGGGCTGAGCAATGTGCAACTGCTCAGCCGCCTTGGTGATGTTCCGCATTTCAACGACTTTGGCAAAATACTGCAAGCGCTTCAAGGTGATCATGGGATACCCGCCCGTTCAGACGGCCGGGCCCCTGGGCTGTCAGGCAGCCGCGCTTACTGGAGTCCGGCCAAGCCCGCTGCTTTCACGATGCGCGAAAACTTGGTGATCTCGTCCTTCATATAGCTGGCGTAATCATCAAGAACACGGCCATCAGGAATGATACCCAAGTCCGTCAAGCGTTGGCGAACCTCCGGATGCTTCAAGGCCTCCTGGGCGGCGGCGGCCAGTTTGGCGGTAATCGCCGACGGCGTTCCCTTGGGCGCATACAGGCCGATATCGGCGGTAAACGCATACTCGGGCACGCCGCTTTCGGCCAGGGTCGGCACCTCGGGCAATTCCTTCATCCGCGTGTCACTGGCAATGCCGAGCAAGCGCAGTTTGCCTGCCTGGACCAGCCCTTCAATGGAAGGCTTGCCCGCCAGCAGCATTTCCACCTGTCCCGCCGCCGCGGGCCCGGAAGGCTGCTCTCGGAACGGCACGTGCAGCATGTTGATACCGGCAACCCGCCCCATTTCTTCGAACATGACGTGATGCAGCGAACCAATACCAATCGTTCCATAAGTCAGCTTGCCCGGCTGCGCCTTGGCTTCGGCAATCAGACCCTGCACGGAGTCCGCCTTCAAGGAAGGTCCCGCCGCCAGAAACAGTTGAGCCGCACCCAGGAAGGCAATCGGCTCGAAACTGCCGATGCCGTCATACGGCAGCCGTTTGTACAAGGTGGGGTTGATTGTGAACGGGCTGGAATCCGCCACCAGCAAGGTATAGCCATCCGGCCTGGCTTTGGCCGCGGACTCGGTGGCAATGATGGCGCCCGCCCCGGTCTTGTTTTCCACCACCACGGACTGGCCCAGCGCTTCCGCCATTTTTTGCCCCACCACGCGCGCCACCACATCCGGGACGCCGCCTGCGGGCGCGCCGACAATGAACTTGATCGGATTGCTCGGGTAGTTGGCATCCGCGTGGCTGCTTGCCATGACGCCCAAGGCCGCAACCGTGGCGGCAACACTGATCAAAAGACGATTCCCTTTCATGCCGCACCTCCGGATTGCTCAGTTGCATAACGGGACAAGCGCGCAAGCGCCTCGTCCATGTCCACCACATCCCCGTATTTCGCATCGATATCCAGCAAGCTTTGCTGATGCGCCGGCACGGAGCGGTCGCCGACCGCCTCCGGCACCACAATCGGCCGGAAGCCGCTTGAGACCGCATCCACCACGGTTGCCCGGATGCAGCCGCTGGTCGTGCAGCCGGTCACCACCAAGGTGTCGACGCCAAGAGACACCAGTTGCGCGGAAAAATCCGTGCCCGCAAAGCAGGACGCGTACTTCTTCACAATGAGGTAGTCGGATTCCCGACGATCCAGCCGGGCGTCGATCTTGACGCCGTCACTGCCCGCGACCAGCGTCGACATGCCGCCCATCTTCAGCTGCCAGACCCCGGCATCGCCCAGATCAGGGCGATAGCTGGCGGTAAAAAAATAGATCGGCGCCTTGATTTTCCGGAATTGACCGATCAATTGATTGGTGGCCGCCACCACGGCATCAAGATCCGAACCCAGCGGGCTGTTCGGGTCGGTAAAACTTTGGATCAGATCCACCACGACCAGGGCACAGTGTTTGCCAAACCCGAAACGCTGACCGAACCCCCGGTCACGAAAAGTCGGATCATCGATTTGCAGCGCTTCTTGCATAGAGCCTCCTGAATCGCCGATACCGGACGCATCGGTCTTCGAGGCCCATTACAGCGATCCCGAAAAACATCGTCCAATACGCTTTCCGGCTGGCAGCAAGCTGATCCGTGTATGGCAAAGAAAAAGACAGGCCAGGCCTGTCTCAACCGCCGCTTTCCGCGGCGGTGCCGGTTCCCCCTCTCAGGGAAAACCTGAGGGGCGCGCCCAAGTCAGGGCAGGCTCAGTTGAAGCATCCGGGCAAGCCGCAGCTTGTGAGCCTCGCGGATATGCTCACGAATGACTTGCTCCGCCCGTTCCGGATCGCGTTGCTCCAGCGCTTCCACGAGCGCCTGGTGCTGGCGCGCGCTGCTTTCCGGGCGGCCGGGCGTCAACAGGGTGGTGGGCCCCAGCAGCGCAAGCGATTCGTGCAGCGCATTGAGGTTTTTCAGCAGATAACGGTTATGGGCGCACCGGTACAGCATGTCGTGGAAGAAGCGGTTGTTGGCGGCCAGTTGCTGCGCATGCCCCAGCAGCGCCGCGTCCCGGTCGGCAATTTCCCGCAAGGTGGCGATTTCCACATCGGACGCATGGCGCGCCGCCAGCCGGGCCGCCGCGCACTCCAGCACTTCCCGCATGAAATAGAGCTCATTGACCATGCTGTGGTCAAGCTCGGCCACCATCAGCCCCCGGCCCGAGTCATTGGTCACCAGGCCATCGCTTTCCAGGCGGCCCAAGGCTTCACGCACGGGCGTGCGGCTCAGGCCGAGCTGCTTGGCCAACTCGGCCTCGCGCAAACGGGCCCCGGGCAGCAGTTCTCCCGCGCGAATGGCGTTCCGGATAAAACGATAAGCCTGTTCGCCGCGAGAGCCGTCAGGCGAAACGGGGGGCGTGGGTACGTCTGCGCAAGGTCTGGGCATGAAGTGAGCAAGCAGGATCGGAAACCTTGATGATACCAAGCGGAACCGATCCGTTTGCCGATCCGCTCACCGGCCGCGCGAGGCGCTTGACGGTTTCAGCAGCTTGCCCCAGCGCTGGATTTCCTCATCAATGAACTGGGCGAACTGTTCCGGCGAAGATACCCGCACCTCACCATCAATGACTTCCAGCCGCTTGACCACCTCGGGATCCGCCAGGCTGACGCGCAGCGCCTCGTTGACTTTATTGATGACGGCGGGCGGCGTGCCCGCTGGCGCAAGCATGCCCCACCAGACAATGGCCTCAAAATCCTTGACGCCTTGCTCAGCGATGGTTGGCACGTCTGGCGCGGATTGCAGGCGCTCTTTTCCGGACGTGGCAATCAGCTTGGCGCGCTTGGCATCCAGATGCGGCTTGATCTGGGACATACCGGTGAACGATAGATGCACGTTGCCGCTTGCCACATCCAGCATGGCGGGCCCCGCTCCCCGGTAGGGGACTTCGAGCACGCTGATTTGCGTTGCATCCTTGAGCAATTCCGTGGCCAGGTGGCTGGCCGATCCTTCTCCGGATGTGGCAATGGTCAGCTTGCCCGGGTTTTCCTTGGCATACGCCAGCAGTTCGCTCATGTTGTTGGCTTTCAGGTCCGCATTGGCGGCCAGGCCCATGGCATAGGTGATGACCAGGCCGATCGGCGTGAAGTCTTTTTTCGTGTCATAGGGCAGGCGGGGCAGCAAGGTCGGGTTGGTGGCAAAGGCCGGACTGGTGATCAGCAGCGTATAGCCGTCCGGCGCCGCTTTGGAGACGGCTTCCGTGCCGGTCACGGTGTTGCCGCCACCGCGGTTGTCAATGATGACCGGCTGCCCCAGCGCGTCAGCCAGTTTGTCAGAGAAGGCCCGCGCAATGAAATCCCCGCCGCCGCCCGCGGCAAACGGCACGATGATTCTGACGGGCTTGCTCGGGTAGTTGTCAGCGGCAACCACTTGCGCGGATAATGAAAGCGCAGTCAGGCCGACCGCACAGGCGAACGTTGATTTCATGTCTTCTCCAATATGGCACTGCAGATTGGGTTCCACCAACTTCACGGATCCGCCGAATGCGCCAGCGGCTGGCAAGGCTTGTTTTTCTATTGTGTACAATTGTGCACCGCAGTATTCGCAATGTAAACCGTTGGCGTAAAGACCGCGCAACCTTGAGGCGCAGGAGTCCGAATGAAAAGCCCATTAGCCGTTTTGCAATGCTATCTGCCTCATGACGGGACGCTGGACAGCGCTTTCACCACTCGCTGCCAGCACCGGCAGGACGCGCTATTCCTGGTGCAGGGCAAGCACCGTTGGACCTGGTCCGAGTTCGGCAAGCGCTACCGGCAATTGGCGGCCGCCCTGGCCGAACGCGGCATCCAGAAAGGGGATCGTGTGGCCCTGGTCAGCCGCAATGACGCCGCCCACGTGCTTGCCCTGTTCGCGCTGGCCCGCCTCGGCGCCATCATGGTGCCGATCAATCCGGAATTCGGCGCCCGGGAAATGGATTTTGCGTTGAAACATGCCGACATCCAGGCCGTTTTTGTGGAAAGCAGCCGACTGGAACAGGTCCGTTCCATCACCCAGACCATGACGCATCAACCCTGGCTTTCCACCCTTGACGCCCCCGCCTCGGACCCGCACAGCCTGGAGGCCTTGATCAACGGCGCCCCCGCCAAGCCTTCCCTGCCGGACGGCATCAAGGCCGACGATACCTGCGTCATCATTTACACCTCCGGAACCACCGGCTTTCCCAAAGGCGTGATGCACAGTCAACAAAACCTGGTCACGGCGGGCGAAGCCAATGTGGCGCGGCTTCATCTGCAGCCCGATGACCGGATCATGATCATCCTGCCCTTCTTCCACATGAACGCCCTGTTCTATTCCGTTGGCGGGGCGCTGGCGGCGGGCGCCAGCATGATTGTCGTTCCGCGTTTCTCGGCCTCCGCCTTCTGGCAGACGGCGGCGGACAATGGGGCCACCGTGGTCAACATCATCGAGGCCATCGGCACCATTCTGGTTTCCCGCGACCCCGCCGAATACCGTCCGGATCACCGCCTGCGCGCCGTCTATGGCGTGCGCCAGCGGGCGGCGCCGCTGTTTCGGGAACGGTTCGGCATCCCGCATCTGTTCTCGGGTTTCGGCATGACGGAAGTGCCGGGCGTGACTTGCAATCCGTATGACAGCCCGAACAAGCCCGGCAGCATGGGCATTGTGTCGAGCCACCCCGATCCTGCCCGGCCCTGGGCCAGATGCCGCGTCGTCGACGATCACGGCAATGACGTTCCGCCAAGGGAACTGGGGGAGCTGTGGGTCTCAACACCAATCGTCATGCAAGGCTACTTTCGGGACCCGGAACAAACGCGCGACGCCTTCCACGGCGAATGGCTCAAGACCGGAGATCTGGTCCGTTGCGACGAAGACGGCTTCTACTTCCACGTATCCCGCAAGAAAGACATCATCCGCCGCCGGGGCGAGAACATTGCCGCCGCCGAGCTGGAAGCCGTGATCAACGAGCATCCCTCGGTGTTTGAGTCCGCGGCGCTGGCCGTGCCTTCCGAGCTGGGCGAAGACGACATCCTCATCGCGGTCGCGCCGCAAGCGGAAGCGTCGTTGTCCGCGCAGGACATTGCCGATTGGTGCCGGGCGCGGCTATCCGCCATCAAGACGCCCCGCTACATTGTTTTCCTGCCAGCACTGCCGCACACCCCCACCCACAAGATCGCAAAAAACCTATTACGCGAAGACCCCCGCCTGAAGACGGAGCGGGTTGACCTTCAAGCATGAAGCAAGGAGATGCCGCATGGCCAAACGCAAGCAATTGAGATCCGACATCAGCTGGAGCACGGAAGACCGCATCGTGGTCAAAGGGCTGGATCTGTGCCAGGACATCATGGGCAAGGTGTCATTGGGAGACATGGCTTTTCTGGAGATGATGGACCGCCTGCCCACCGAGCGCGAGTCCCGCGTTTTCAACGCACTGGCCGTCATCCTGGTCGAGCACGGCATGACGCCCAGCGCCATTGTCACGCGCATGACGCTGGCCGGCGCGCCGGAAGCCATGCAGGCTGCCGTGGCGGCGGGCCTGTGCGGCCTGGGCAGCGTCTTTGTCGGCAGCATGGAGGATGCCGCCCGCATCTTGCAGGAAGCCTTGCCGGACCCGAGCGCGGAGATCGACCTCCAGACCACCGCCCACCACATCGTTGAAGAGCACGTGCGGCTTGGCAAGACCCTGCCCGGCATCGGCCACCACATTCACAAGCCCCAGGATCCGCGCGCGCCGCGCCTCTTTGAAATCGCCGAAGCCAACGAGTACTCAGGCAAGTACGTTGCCTTGATGAACGCCATTGCCGACGAGGCCCACACACAATTGGGCAAGCGTCTGCCCGTCAACGCCACCGGCGCGATTGCCGCCGTTGCCAGCGAACTCGGCATCCCGTGGCGCGTGGTGCGGGGCATTGGCGTGATGTCACGCGCCATCGGCCTGGTGGCTCACGTGCTGGAAGAAATCAAGGACCCGATGGCCCGCGAGATCAAGGCAATGGTGGAGGAACAAGCCACCTCGCACGTGCAGGCGCGGGGTTGACGGCAGCCGAGTGAGGGGCCCAGGGCCGCTTACTCGGCGCTTGCCTGCAGGCGTTGCGCAATCGCCTCGCTGTTTTCAAGCAGCCGCTGCTCCCACAGCCTTTCCGCGCGCGCAACGTCCCCCTGCCGAAAGGCCTCCACCGACTGCAACCAGAGCTGATAAGAGCGTTTGCGGCGCTCGGGACTGGCCAGACCGATGCGGGTGTAGCGCGACATTTGCAGCGACAGGGAAACAATCATCGAAAACAGCGGATCATTCCCGCTGGCGGCGGCGCAATACATGGTCAGCCGGGACAAGGTTTCCGCGTAGTGCTCACCGGCGCCGTCATCGTCCACCAGCTTCTCCAGGCATTTCATGCCTTCATCCAGCGTTTCAAGGACGTCCGGCGCACGCTGCTCGGCCATCTTGCGGGCCACGACCTTCAGCAAGGCGACCCGGATCTCCGCAATGTTGGCAAGCTGCTCGACCGACAGCAAGGTCACTTGCGCGCCCCGGCGCAAGTGAATGACCACCAGACCCTCCCGCTCCAGAATACGCATCGCTTCACGGATCGGGCTGCGGCTGACTTCGAACTCATCGGCCAGATCCTGCTCACGCAGCCATTCACCGGCCGCCAGCGTGCCCGCCAGGATGCGATCACCGATATGCGCGGCAATCTGCTCGGGCAGGGATAAAGTTTTCGCCTGGCCGAACACCCATCGGAATCGCGTTGAGCTGCCGGTTTCTCCCGCTGAAATCAGCGCCTTCAAACCAGGCAATGTCTGTTTGTCCATAAAGTCTCAAATAAGAAAATCGGCGGCTGTGTTCCTCATCGCATACTGTAGCCGATCCGCTTGTTGCACTCATCCTGTGAAGAACGCCGACCATATCGGTCGGCGCCCCGACGTCGAGGCCGGGGCGCCGCGTCCTGCCCACGTTCAGAGCTTGATGCCGAGCTTTTCTATCAGCACCCGCCACTTCTCTTCTTCGGTCAGAATGGACTGCCTGGCCTCATCCGAACTGCCGCCCGCCGGCACGGCGCCTTCATTGCTCAGCAGTTGCCGCACTTCCTGGCTTTGCAGGATGTCATTGACGTCTTGATTGACCCGTTGGACAAGCGCGTCCGGCGTATCCTTCGGCGCCAGCAAGCCGAACCAGCCCACGGCTTCATAGTCGGGTACGCCCGCTTCGGCAATGGTGGGCACGTCCGGCAACAAGGGCGAACGCTTGGCCGCCGTGACGGCCAACGCCTTCAGCCGCCCCGACTTCAGGTGCTCCTTGACCAGCGGATACGGCGCAAAATTGAGCTGAATGAAGCCCCCCACCGTATCCGAGACGGAGGCGGCGCTGCCTTTGTAAGGAACGTGCACCAGCTTGACGTCCGCCATTGCGGCGAACAGTTCCGCGGATAAATGGTTCGAGGTTCCCGGGCCGGACGAGCCATAGTTCAGCTTGCCCGGATTCTGCTTGGCAAAGCGGATCAAACCGCCAACGTCATTGAACGGCGCGTCCGGATGGGCAACCAGCACCAGCGGCGGCGTGGCCAGCAAGACGATGGGGGTCAGGTCCTCCACCGGCGAATAGCCCACGTTCGGAAACAAACTGCGGGCCACCAGAATGTTGCCGAAGGCGCCGAGCACGAAGGTATACCCATCCGGCTTGCTGCGCGCCACCTGTTCAACGCCAATGGTTCCTCCCGCTCCGGGCCGGTTCTCAACCACCACCGAGACCCCCCACTTTTCTCCCAGCCCCTGCGCCACCACCCGTCCCAACATATCGGTATTGCCGCCTGGCGTATACGGAACAATGATGCGCGCGGGCTTGTTTGGAAAGTCGGCTTGAGCCTGCGCCAGGCCGCTCATACTCAGCCCCAGTGCCAAGGTCAGGGCAAATTTCTTGAACATATTGTCTCCTCCTGAATGGTTTGGACTCAGGCCGTGGCCAGACTGCCGTGGCGGCGCGCATAGGACGCGGCGAATTCTCGGGCCGAGGCAAAGGCGGGAGGCAGCGCCCGGCCATTGGGCAGCGTCACCCAGGCGCGCAGCAGATGGCGGCGCTGCGCGGGATCGTCATGATCCTGGTATTTGGTGCGAGAGTGCAAGACCGAATAGTTATTGCCGATTTGAATATCGCCCGGCTTCATGGTGAACTGATGCTGATTGGCGGGATCGTTGCAAATGGCCTCAATCAGCGCAATTGCTTCATGATGCGCTTGCGTCCATTTCTCAACCTCCTCTTTTTCTTGAGCCAACAACAAATAACGGCGCTTATAGAGAATGCTTAGTTTTTCGGCGTGAAAATTGAGAATGGGAACACGCTGAATCTGCAAACCGTGGGGATGCTGCCCACGCGTATCAAAATCCCACGGCGCTTCGAGCAGTTCAAGCAGATCGGGCCGCTGCCTCAAGACTTCGTTGTAAATGGTGGAAACGCTGACCAGCTTGCTGACCCCGCCGGACAGCGCGGTGCGCAAACACAAAAGCATGAACCCATCACCACCATCATTATGGAAGGTCAATTCATCATCGGTTTGATAGCTGCGCACCGAATTATTTTTTTCTACCTTCAAGCCGGTGTTGGTCACGCTGTGCATGACCTGGCCAGAAGCATCCTGCTCTTCCGGCACACCCAGCGCCATCGACAAGCCCCAGAACAGGATCCGGGCCTCGTCATCGCTCAGCTTGTTGACCGGCAGGCCTCGGAGCAAGGCGAATCCACGCCCTTCTTCCAGTTCTTCCCGAACCTGCTCCATGCGCGCCTCGATGCGCGGCATCGGCAACTCACTTTTGAGAAATTGCGTCGGCACCAGCCCTTTGGCCTTGCCTTGCTCGACCGCACTCAACATTTCGTCGATTTCTTGCGGCTCCAGCTGCCAGACCCAATCCGCTTCCGAACCAAAGCTTGCTGCATTCCAGACTTCCCTGCCTGTTAAACGGTGACGCTGCGTATTCATGGCGATGCCTCTCAATTAAAAATACATTTAAATTGTCGACAATATTAATGTATTCATTGAATGCCAGTATGTCAATCCACACTCGACCGACATGCCTTCGTGCCGAATCAGCCCCTCCCGGCTCAAGCAGCGGACTTGCGCTGACGCAAAAGATCGATGAAGCGCGAAGGCCGGTCCCGATCCGTCCGTGCTACGCTTGAATCACCGTTTTTCAACGTTTGAACGTGAGGGATGCCCCGCCATGAATGACTTCAAACCTGACTCGAAGCCGCTGTCTGTCCGCAATATTCCGCCGCTGGCCGCCGTGCGCGACAAATGGGGATGGTTTCTGGCGCTGGGCGCCCTGCTCGTCGTCATCGGCTTTCTGGCGGCGTATCACGTCTTTACCGCCACGCTGGTCAGCGTCGTTTTCGTCGGAACACTGATGCTGATTGCAGGCGTGGGCATGCTGGTCAACGCTTGGCGGGTGCAAGGCTGGGGCAGCTTCCTGCTCTGGACCTTCAGCGGCGTCCTTTACCTGGGCGCCGGGATACTCGCGTTTTACAACCCGGCAACCGGCGCAGCCGTCTTCACGCTGCTGCTGGGCGCAACCCTGATCGGCTCCGGGGCTTTCCGTCTGTGGGTCTGGTTCCAGAACCGGGCGCAGCGCGGCTGGAAGTGGCTGGCCTTGTCCGGCGTGCTGACGCTGCTGACCGGCTTGCTGATTGCCGTCGGCTGGCCGGACAACAGCGTCTGGGTATTGGGATTGCTGCTGGCCCTGGACCTGGTCTTTCAGGGCGCGATGCTGCTGATGCTCGGCCTGGCCATGCGCAGGACCTGAAGTAGCGGACCCGCTACTTCGTTCCTGAATGCTCAACCGTTGCGGTATGCGCTGACTGGCGGTTCATCCACATGTCCGAGACCGCAATGGCAAGCATGCCGCCTGCCGCGAAGATCAGTACGCCATTGGCCAGCGGGCCAATTGACACGGCATCGTTCAGGACGAGTGCCGCGCTCAGCACTTCCAGGACGGGCAAGGCAACCAGATACGCGGCTTTCCACCCCAATGCAATGCGCCGGGGCAGCAGCACCGCACCGGCAATGACGGCATCCACAACGTTCTGAATGGCCAGCGCCGCCACCAGACCCGTTTCCGCGGAACCGTCCGGAGCGCGAGGCAAGCTCATGCCAAGCGCCAGCCCCTCGGGAAAATTATGCACCCCGATGACCACGAAATAGAGCAAGGCCAAGATGCCATCCCCGCTATCTTGCCGCAGCGCCCGGGTCCGCCTGAAAAAGAACGCCAGCAAGCCGATCCAGAAAAACAGGCTCAGCAGCAGCTTCCAGCCCCCGTCAACCAGCGCCTGAACGTTGACCCCTCCCTCCTCCAGCAACCCCAGCTCGTTCAGCACAATCAGTCCTGCCGCCCCCAGCACCAGCCAGGCGGCATAGCGGTTCAGCGTGCCCAGTTCGATACGAATGACGTGCAGATCGCGCAGAAAATACAGGCCGTACCCCACCAGGGTAGGCAGGAAGATCAAGGCGATGGCCCACCGGAGCTGCGAGGCATAGGCATAAGCGGGCAGCACCATCGTGATGATCCAGGCGATCACCAGCAAAAGGGACAGGACATACAGGGTCAGCGTGGCAGGCCTGGTTTGCATGGCAGAGTCAAACGCGCTTAAGTCCGGGGTGAAGCATACTTTTCAGGCAGGCTGAAACAAGCGATGAAACGCTGGAAAAGCTCGCGGTCCCCGCGCACATTCAGCTGGCCTTCCCGCTCAGCCAGTTCAACTGGCTGCTTGCCATACATTACACGAACAAAGCGGGTGGTATCCGTTTCAATGGAAACGTCAGCATCTTCCCGCTGGCCGCGCGCAAGCGCCAGGCCTTCCGGACTAAGACAGCCGATGAAGGCGTCCGCGCCAAAACGGAGATTGACCGTCACGCGCACATCGGGACGGTCAGGCTTCAGCAGGGTCCGCAACGACAGCACCGCCGATACCGGCGTCAGCGGCAGCAAAGGATCGTGCAGCGGAGAGCGCAAGGCCCAGCGCCCCATGGCCTGAAAAATCGGCTCCGCCTCCTGGCCCCACGGCGTCAAGGCATAGGCCTGTACATTGAAAGGCGTATCAAGCTGCTCGCGCTGCACGATGCCAAGCCGCTCCATGCGGTCAAGGCGCATGGAAAGAATGTTGGCGCTGATGCCCGTCAACGCAGCGCGCAAATCTGAAAACCGGCGCGGACCGAGCATCAGTTCCCGGATGATCAACAAGGCCCAGCGCTCCCCCACGAACTCCAGGGCCAGCGCCGTTGCGCAAGCATCCTCATACCAGCGTTTGTCCAGCGGCGTTTCCACGGTAGTTATATTTTGTGACTTCATGGTTGTTTTTTATAACCCATAATTTCATAATGGGCCACAAGCGCATTACCCCCAATGCTTTCGCCCTCGCCTGATCGAGTCTGCGGGAGCTTTTCCGGAGACGGCGATGGACTATATAGAAGGTTTCGTAGTGGCCGTACCCACTGAGAACAAGCAACGCTACCTGGACCTCGCCAAGGAAGCGCTCCCCTTCTTCAAGAAACATGGCGCAACGCGTCTGGTCGAAGCCTGGGGCGCGGAGGTTCCGCGCGGTGAAGTCAACGATTTATGGCGCGCCGTCCAGGCCACCGATGATGAGTCAATCGTGTTCAGCTGGGCCGAGTTTCCTGACAAGACCGCCCGGGATCAGGGCCAGAGCGCGATGATGGCCGATGCCGACATGCAGCCGCCCGCGGGCGGCATGCCTTTCGATGGAAAAAGAATGATCCACGGCGGCTTCAAGGTGGTGCTGGACGAAGGCGGCAAGCAGCGGGGCCGCTTCATTGACAGCCACATCCTGCCGGTGCCTGAGAACAAGCGCGACGACTATCTGCGGCAAGCGCGCGGACTGGCCGCCCTGGCCCTGGAGGCGGGCGCGCTGCGTGTCGTGGATGCCTGGGAAGATGACGTCCCGCATGGCAAAGTCACCGACTTTCACCGCGCCACGCTGGTGCGGGATGACGAACGCATTGTTTTCTCATGGATAGAATGGCCCTCGGCGGAAATCCGCGATCAAGCCTGGCAGCGGCTGATGACGGATCCGCGCATGCAGGCGTTGATGGAAAACAGCGCCTTTGATGGGCAGCGGGTCATCTGGGGCTCGTTCGAAACTATCCTGGACAGCTGAACCGGACACACCGACCTTTCCCTTGGATCAAGTGGGGCAAATCCCCGCGAAGCGCCCCCGGCCACTGCCCAGTGCCGGGGGCGCTTCCATTTGCCGATTGCTTTCGATTAATATCCACGTCACAAAAAGTTCCCATGATCGCAGCTCGCCTTTCACTTGACGGATACAAGCATGAAGCTCGATCGGAAATACTCCCCTCGGCGCGGCGCCTGCCACTGGGCGATGACCCTGCTGGCCACCGCAGTGCTGGCAGCCTGCGGCGGCGACAATGACTCCAGCTCGGGGCCGCCTCCCGCCGAAGCGCAGCCGCTGGACCTCACCCTTCTGCACATCAACGATCACCATTCCAACCTCGACAGCCGAAACAAAACGCTGAAGCTGCTCAACGCGGCGGGTGAACGGGTCGATGTCTCCGTAGATGCTGGAGGATTTCCCCGCGTGACGGCGGCCTTCCAGGAGCTGGCGAACGAATCCGAACACGTGCTCAAGCTGCACGCTGGCGATGCACTCACCGGCACCTTGTACTTCAGCCGGGCGGGTCAGATTGGTGAAGCGGACGCCGCAATGATGAACACCATTTGTTTTGACGCCTTCGCCCTCGGCAATCACGAATTCGACAAAAGCGACACGGTCCTCAAGGGATGGCTCGATCTGCTCAACTCGGGTGCGTGCCAGACACCGGCCCTGAGCGCCAACGTGCGGTTCGGCGCCAACTCGGCCTTGCATGCCAGCCGCGCCCCAGGAGTGGTTGAGCCCTACACCATCGTCGAGCGCGGCGGCGAGAAAATCGGCATTGTCGGCCTGACCATCAGCGCCAAAACCAAGGCTTCCTCCAGTCCCGATCCCGACACGCAATTCGAAGATGAAACAGTTGCCGCGCAGCAGGCCATTGACGAGCTGGAGGCGCAAGGCGTCAACAAGATCGTGTTGTTGAGCCACATCGGCTATCAGAACGATAAAAACCTGGTCACCGCGCTGTCGGGTGTGGATGTCGTGATTGGCGGTGATTCGCACACGCTGCTAGGACCTGACAGCCTGAGCGCCTATGCCGTCGGCACGCCTGCCGGCGCCTACGGCCAAGCCTTGAAAAACCGCGACGGCGAAACCGTCTGCGTGGCCCAGGCCTGGGAATACGCTCAAGTGGTTGGCGAACTCAAAGTCAGCTTTGATGCCGACGGCCGCGTGACGGGCTGCCAAGGCACGCCCCATGTCTTGATCGGCAATGCCTTCACCGTCAATGGCGCGCCTGCCGCGGGCGCTGAACTCAGCGCGATTCAGGCCGACGTCGCGGCCAGCGGCTTCCTGCGGGTGACCGCGCCGGATCCCGCCGCCACCGCAACGCTGAAGCCCTACGCTGACCAAGTCGAGATCTACAAGCAGACCAAAGTCGCGGTCGCACCGATCGAGCTGTGCTCGCGGCGCGTGCCGGGCGGCCCGGGTTCAGTGGACTACGGCCGCTCCAGCGCCGCCTGCAATGCGGAGGGCAGTGTGTCGGTCCGGGGCGGCGACATCCAGCAGTTGGTTGCCCAGGCTTACCTTGACGTGGCCGACGCCCAGTACGGGGGCGCCGACTTCACCTTGCAAAGCGGCGGCGGTGTCCGCATTCCGCTGCAGGGCGACATCACGGCGGCCAACGTCATCGAGGTCCTTCCCTTCGACAACAAGCTCTGGAAACTCAGCATCACGGGCGCTGAAGCCAAGGCCATGATCGAAGACGGGCTGGAAGCGGTGTACGGCCCGGGCGGCAGCACCGGCCCCTATCCCTATGCGGGTGGCCTGCGCTGGGACGTTGACACCACTCGTGCCAAGGGAGCACGCGCCAGCAACTTCGAGCGCTTTGACCGCGCCTCCAACACCTGGCTCCCGCTGGATGACGCCGCCACTTACGGGCTGTACGTGCTGAGCTTCAACGCCACCGGCGGCGACGGCTACACCACGCTGGCCCAGATCCCGGAAGCCCGCCGCTTCGACGTCGGGGTGCAGGATGCCGACGTGTTCCAAACGTATATTGACAGTCTGCCCACCGGTGGCGACGGCCTGCCGGTGATCCAGCGCCTGGACCACTCGCTCTACAGCACCAAGTCCTTCATCGACTAAGCACGCAAGGCGAAGGCGCCGAGCCGCCGCTTTCGCTGCCCGATGGCGGCGGGGCGGCGGCTTTTTACTGGCCGGGCCTAACGGTGGTACGCTTGGATCCGATAAGCAAAACCGCCATGAATAACGCCAACTCCGATCTCATCCCGCTTCCCGCCGCGGAGCGAGCCCTCCCATCGCCTCGCCCTTCCAGCCGCTGGGGGCATGCGTTGCAGACGATGTCTCCCGCCTACTTCGGCCTGGTCATGGCCACCGGCATTGTGTCCTTGGCGGCGGACATGATGAGCCATCCGGTCCTGTCCCGGGCGCTGCTGGCCTTGAATACCGTGCAATACGGGGTGCTGTGGCTGGCCTA
>JBAYOI010000010.1:0-27281 GCA_041678365.1 Pigmentiphaga sp.
GGCATTATTTGAACCACAGGCGCACGGCGTCGAACAGGCGGCCGAAGAAGCCCGCCTTGCCCACAGGCTCCAGCGTGATCAGCGGCACCGAGCCAATCACCTGATCATCCAGCGTCAGGTGCAGGGTGCCGACCGGCTGCCCTTGCGTCAGCGGCGCAATCAAGGGATCCGTGCGCTCGACCTGCGGCTTGATCTCCGCGGCCTTGCCACGCGGCACCGTGACCCAGATCGGGGTGGCGGCGCCAAGCTTGGCCTTGTCAACCGAGCCTTTCCAGACGTCCGGCTCGGTCACGACCTGGTTGGCGTCATACAGCTTGACCGCGTCGAAGTTCTGGAAGCCCCAGTTCATCAATTTCAGGCTTTCCTGCGCGCGCGTGGTGTCATTCTTGGCGCCGACCAGCACCGTCAGCACGCGGCGCTCGCCGCGCATCGCCGACGCGATCAGGCAGTAGCCAGCGGCATCGGTATGGCCCGTTTTCATGCCGTCCACCGACGGATTCAGCCACAGCAGCCGGTTGCGGTTCGGCTGCGTGATCTTGTTGTAGGTATAACTTTTTTCTTTGTAGTAAGTGCTGTAGAAGTCCGGGTGATCCTGAATCAGCCGCTGCGCCAGAATGCCCAGATCCCGGACCGTGGTGATGTGTTGCGGATCCGGCAAGCCGCTGGAGTTGGTGAAGTGGGACCCCGTCATGCCCAGGCGGCGCGCTTCTTCGTTCATCAGTCCCGCAAACGCTTCTTCCGTCCCCGCCACGGCCTCGGCCAGCGCCACCGTGGCGTCATTGCCGGATTGCACGATCATGCCCCGGATCAGCTCATCGATCGAGACCGGCTTGTTCGGTTCGATGAACATGCGCGACCCCCCGGTACGCCAGGCTTTCTCCGAAACGCTCACCATCTGCGTCAGGCTCAGGCGCTTTTCACGCAGCGCATTGAACACCAGGTAGGCGCTCATGACCTTGGTCAAGGAAGCAGGCTCGATGCGCTCTTCCGGCTTTTCTTCCGTCAGGATCTGTCCGCTGGTCAGATCGATTGAGATCCAGGCGCGCGCCGCCAAGGTGGGGGCGGGGACGCTCGACAAAGCGCCGATGCTGGGCAAAGCGGCGGGCAAGCCCGCGCTGGCCGTGACCGGCGTGGGTTCATTGGTCTGGGCAATGGCAAACGGCGAAGCCAGCAGGAAAGCGGACACGACCGCCACGGCGAGTGGGCGGCGAACGGAACGGGGAGCAGGGAAAGTCATAGGGGATCAGGAACGGTTGGTATTCATCGGGAAGGCGTCCGGCGCGGCTGGGCGGGCAGACGCAAGGCAATAATTATAGGCAAGTGCCGCTTTCTTGGCCGCCGCTGCGGCCGGGACCGGATGCAAGCAGATGCTACAAACAGCGCGTCCCTCAGGACAGGCTCGGCACCACCTGCTGCAAATACTGTTGGGCAAGTCGCTTGACCGTGACTAACTTACCATGAAAGAAATGTCCTGCGCCGGGGATGACGATCAAGGGCAGCGATTGCGGCCGCGCCCAGTCCATCACCGCGGACAGCGGCACCGTGTCATCTTCCTCGCCATGAATGACCAGGGTCTCCTCCGGCACCGCGGCCACCTCGAAGCGGCTGGCCGCCGTACCAAGCATCATCAGGCCAGTGGGCTTGGGTCCGCCCGCGTGCTCGTCAGCCGCCAAGCGGGCATGCACCTGGCTGGCCACCGCGCTGCCAAAGGAAAAACCGCCGATCACGAAGGGTTGCGCTGCAAGCGCCGGATAACGCTGCAAGAACTGCGGAATGATTTCCAGCATATCGAGCGCTTCGCCGCGCGCGTTGTCAAACTCCCCCGCCGAGTGGCCGACGCCGCGAAAATTGGGCCGCAGCACCGCCAGCCCCTGCTGGCCGCAGGCGCGCGCCAGCGTGGTGACGACTTTATTCTCCCGGGTGCCGCCAAACAGCGGATGCGGATGCAGGATCAGCGCCCAGCCCTGTGCCTGCCCGATTCCCTCATCAGGGGTGTCCAACGCGCAATCGACCTGTCCCGCCAGGCCTTCAAAGGAAACGACTTCGGTTTTCATGACTTCTCTTTCAACAAAATCAGTAGGAGCGAGCTCTGCTCGCGAATGTTCGTAAGAAACCGATTCGCGAGCAGAGCTCGCTCCTACGGAATGGGGGGCGGAGCAATTCGCGGGCGGCGTGGAGCGTTCGTGCTACGCATCGGCATCCTGCAAGCGCAGCCGCTCAACGGGCTGGCCGCCGATCAGGTGTGACTGGATGATTTCTTCGACGTCGGATTCGTCAAAGCAGGTATACCAGACCTCGTCCGGATAAACGACCATCACCGGTCCCAGTTCACAGCGGTCCAGGCACCCCGCCTTGTTGATGCGGATTTCACCTTTGCCGCTGAGTTCAAGTTCACGGATGCGCCGCTTGGCGTAATCGAACAAGGCCATGCCGCCTTGGCGCGCACAGGAAGGACGTGGCGCATCGGCGCCGCGCTCGTTCTGGCAAATGAAAACGTGTTGCTTGAAATAAGGCACGATAATTCCTGAAAGAATGACGAAGCGGCGCCGACCAAACGCCGACGCGCCGCAACTAAGCCGAACGCCGGTACACCGGCGCCATGATCAACAACAGCGCGAGCCACGGCCACACTGCCGCAACGCCCAGCAGCAAGGCCTCAGCATGGAACCAGTCGACCTGCGCTGTCAACGCGGCATCGACGAAGTAGGTGTTGGTCGGGAAGAGGTTGACCACGGCAACCTGGCCGAGCAAAGCCAGGCCGCCGATCAGCCGCTGCCAGCCCTCGGGCAAATACATGCAGCAACTGGCCACCGCCACGCCGCTCAGCACCCCGAGCAGCGCGCCATAACTGAACCACTCCCCAGTGGCGGCAGCCGACACCATGACGGGTTGCAGCAAGGTTTTCAAGCCCAGGGCCGCCAACACCATCAAGACCGGAATTAAGCCGCGCCAGGCCACTGGCCGCGTGACCCGCGACAAAAACAGGGTGGCCCCCAGAATGGCCAGTCCGGTACAAATATGTTCCGCCCAGGCGCGGTGCTGCGGCATGGGTGTCCACCAGCTTTCCAGCCGCCACAGCGGCCAGGCACTCCAGCCGCCGAACAAGTGTTGCAGGTCTCCCGTGCCGAACAGCATCTCCTGCCGGGAAATATGCAGAAAGATCCAAAGCCCCGCCACGCTCAGCGTCAGCGCGGCGCGGGTGTCAAACCAGTGATACCGCCACCGTCCGATCAAGCTGTCCGCCAGGACCATCCGCACCGTGGCAACGCCAATCACGGCGCCGATCAGCCCGCCCGACGCATTTGCCGCGAGATCAATGTTGGAGGCCACGCGATTGGGCAGGAAAGTCTGGAGCGCTTCCAAGCCCACGGACAGGGCCAGGCAGCACACCGTGCCGACAAGAACCGCCCACACCCCGCGGCAGCGCGGGGAAAGCGACCAGGCAAGCAGCACGCCCAACGGTATGTAGGCGAACACATTGGTCCAGATCTCACCGCGCACCCAATACTGCGGCCACGGCGCTTTCAAGTAGGCGAACGGCGAGACGCCCAGATTGCGCCAGCCTGAGAAAGGGTACAGGCTGGCATAAATCGTCAGCAGCACCAGGATGAGGCAGACCGCGCGGACAACCTGCCCGCCTCCAGGCGCTTGACCTTGGCGCGGGCGACGAAGCGTGCGCTTGGGCACGGGGTCACGACGCATGGGAAGGCGCTTCATGAGACAGGGAGATCAATACCAGCATCCTGACAGTTTAAGGGTTTTATGCAGGGAGCCAAACCCCATTCCCCGTTTCACTGCCTACAATAGATGCTCTGGAAAAAAGGCCCCCACGCTGCGCCTTCGGCTTGCTGCCCCCCGAGGGGGTGCGTTTTGCCTTGGGAGCGGCCCGGCGGCAAAAAAACACCCTTGCCATGCACGCTTCGCCCGTATCCCCGCCCCCAGCCAGCGCCGCCTCGTGGACGGCTGCCCTGCAAGAACGCCTGCCGTCGTGGACCCGCGTCCAGTGGCTTGAACAAACCGGCTCGACCAATCCCGACGTTCAGGCTTTGTTGCGGCGCAGCGCCGCCCGGTCGGATCGTTACTTGGTGGGCGCTCATCACCAGACGGCGGGCCGGGGACGCGGCGGCAAGGACTGGGCGACCGAGCCCGGCGACGCCTTGCTGTTCTCCTGTGGCTGGGCCACCGCGCTGCCGCTTGACCGCCTGCCCGCCTTCACGCTGGTGGCGGGGCTGATCGCCGCGCAAGCGCTGGACCCCGCGCCTTCGCGCCGCATTCAGGTCAAATGGCCCAATGATCTCTATACCGAACACGGCAAGCTGGCGGGCATTCTGTCCGAAACTGTCGGCCTTCCCCCCCTCGCGGACAAGCCGCCGCAGCGCGGCCTGGTGCTTGGCATCGGCATCAACGCCAGGCACGGCGCCCGGCTCGGCACGGCCTTGAACCGGCCGGTGGGTGATCTTGAGCGCGCGGGCCTGCATTGGGACCCGGCCGAGGCGGTGGCCCGCATTGCCACCGCCTGGGATGCCGCGCTGCGCCGTTTTGAGCGGCAGGGTTTCGTGCCGTTCCTGGCGGATTACCTGGAGCGGGACTGGCTGGCGGGCAAGGCCTTGCGCTTGCATACGGCCGACCGCGTGATTGATGGCCGGGCCTGCGGCATTGACGAGTCCGGCCGCCTGCGCCTGCATACCGCTGATGGCATGCAAGTGTTCACACTCGGCCACGTCCAGCTCGCGCCGGAGTCCGCATGAGCGCCCATTTGCTGATCGATGCGGGCAATACGCGCATCAAGGCCGCCTGGCTGGAACCCGGCCCCCCCGCGGCGCCCGGCGCCATCCATCACCTTGACCACAACGGACTGGCGGCGGCCCTGACCGATTGGCTGGGTGCCGCCCGGCCCGCGCCCGGCTTCCACGTCTGGATCAGCAATGTCGCGGGCGCGGCCTTTGCCCAGCGCCTGACGGCAGCGCTCGCGCCGTGGCGGGCCGAGCTTCACTGGCCGCGTCCCAGCGCCACGTTCGATCGGCTCCACAATGAATATGAACGGCCGGAACAGCTTGGCGTGGATCGCTGGCTCGGCCTGCTCGGCGCCCTCGCTCACGCGCGGCGCCAGCAAGCGGATGCCGCCTTGCCGCCGGTGCTGCTGGCGCATTTCGGTACGGCGACCACCATTGATGCGGTGGTCGGGCAACGCTTCATTGGCGGCTTGATCCTGCCCGGCTACAGCCTGATGCTGGAGGCGCTGGTCAACGGCACCGCCGCGCTTCCGCTGGCCACGGGCCAACAGCAAGCTTTTCCGCGCAACACGCACGACGCCATCGTCAGCGGCGTGGCCGCGGCGCAAGCGGGCGCCGTGTTGCGGCAGCGCGCCCGCCTGATGCATGAATTCGGCCAAGCACCGCTGCTTTTCGTGGCGGGCGGCGCCTGGCCGGTCCTGGCCGGAGAGCTTCGCACCCAGCTTGATCAGGCGGGCTCGACGTCACCCCTGCAAGTCGTTGATAATCCTGTACTTGACGGCCTGGCACGGGTCGCCACGCTCAGTCACCCTTTCTCTTTCTGACTCAGGCCATGCGCATTCTTTTCGTTTTGCTCGTTCTTGCCAACCTGGCCCTTTTTGCGGCTGGCCAAGGTTTTTTCGGCCCCCCGCCCGCCGAACGCGGCCGTGACCCTGAGCGGCTGTTGATGGAACTGCACCCTGAAACCATCCACGTCCCGAACGACCTGGAGCGCCAAACAAGCATCAACGCGCCAACGCCCGCCCCACTTGCTCCGCCCAGCCCCGCCCCTGCGGCAGCGCCTGAAACCGAGCCTGCGTCCCCGCCCGCTGGGCCGACAGAGCCCGCAATAAAGGAAGTCAAGTCCGAGCCCGCCACGCCTGCGGAAACACCCGACACCCCCGCAGCTGCTGCACCTGCCGCATCGTTGCCGCCTGCCGTCGCGCCGGAAGCCCTAGCGGCGCCCACTCCACCCCCGGCGTCGGCAGCCGTGCTGCCCTCGCCAGCGCCTGTGCCCGCAGCGCAGCGTACCGCAGCTGTTGAGACGGTGTGCCGGGAATGGGGCAGCTTCACCGAAGCCGAGTCCAAACGCGCCCGCCAGTGGGTCCAGAAAAACAGCCCGGGTGTCTCCGTCCAGTCCGTCACGGAAGCCGGACCCGCTTCCTGGATGGTGCTGGTGCCGCCGGCGGCCAGCCTGGCCACCGCGCAAAAAACCGCGGCAGCGCTGGGCAAGCAAGGCATCAAGGATCTGTTCGTGATTCAGGAAGCCGGGCCGAACCAATATGCCATTTCACTCGGCGTGTTCAGCCAGGAGAAAAGTGCGCGTTCCTTGGCGCAGTCCTTGCAAGGCAAGGCTGGCCGCAGCCTGCAAGTCGTCCCCCGCCCCGGCCCGGTCCGCCATTGGCTGAAGTTCCCCACGCTGGAAACCAATCAGCAAGCCGCGCTGCGCCAGCAGGCCATGAAGCAGTTCAACCGTGAATGGCGGGTGTGTAAGTAGGCCCACCCCCTACGCGCTTCGCTTCCACCTCGCGGCTTGCAAGCCGCTCGGATGGGCCGAGGTTCTTCTCTGAATGGTGACAGTTTCTTATGTAAGGAGCGAGGTGGACTACGCGTCAGCGGCTAGGGGTGGGACTATCCCACGGATTTTGTTCACCAATTGGGTGGTTGAGCGCGCGTGTTCAAACGGGATCGCCTTTGCCTCACCGCCCCAGCTGCGCACCAGCGCCGTTTCCGGCAGGGTTTCCATGTCGTAGTCGCCGCCCTTGACGATCAAATCGGGCTTGAGCCGGGCAATCAATGCTTCCGGCGTGTCTTCATCGAAAAAAGTCACGGCCGAGACGCAGTCCAGCGCCGCCAGCAGGGCGGCCCGGTCCGCTTCCGTGTTCAGCGGGCGGTCCGGGCCTTTGCCCAGACGCCGCGCCGACGCGTCGGTGTTGATCGCCACGATCAAGGCCGCGCCGCATTGCGCGGCGGCATCCAGATAGGTGACGTGTCCCCGGTGCAAAATATCGAAAACACCATTGGTGAACACCAGCGGGCGCGGATACTGCCCTTGCTCAATGGCAAGCGCGAGCGCGCTGGCAGGCAGAATTTTTGATTCAAAACGTGCTGACACGGCTAGACTCGCGAAAAGAAACAATGACGTTGAATTGTAATGGCAGCGGCTCGGCGGGTTCTGGCGCGCCAGGCTGCACAGGGAGTGAAGATGCGATTATTGCTCGTGGAGGATGATCGAATGATCGGTGAAAGCGTTGCTGATTTATTGCAAGACGCCGGGTTTGCCGTGGACTGGGTGCAGCGGGCGGGCAGCGCGGAAACGGCGCTGGCCACGCATGATTACGACTTGCTGATTCTTGACCTGGGCCTGCCTGACCAGTCTGGCCTGAGCCTGCTGCGCACGCTGCGCAGCCAGGGACAGAATCTGCCCGTCATCATCACCACCGCGCGCGATGCGCTGACTGACCGGGTGACCGGCCTGGACGCGGGCGCTGACGACTACCTGGTCAAACCCTACGAGATCGAGGAACTGCTGGCCCGCATTCGCGCGCAGCGTCGACGCCAAGCGCCCCACGCCAGCCAACGCCTGGTCTGGCGGGATCTGGCGCTGGCGCTGGATACCCATCAGGCGTGGCGCGCAGGCCAGCCGGTCACGCTGACCGCCCGCGAGTGGGCGGTGCTTGAGCCCCTGGCCCGCCATCCCGGCGCGCTGTTTTCCCGCGCCCAACTGGAAGAAAAACTCTATAGCTGGTCGGACGACGTCAGCAGCAATACGGTCGAGGTCCATATTCACGGGCTGCGCAAGAAACTCGGCAGCGCCTTCATCCAGAATATTCGTGGTCTGGGCTACCGGATACCGCTGGAATGATGAAGCGCCCCACCTCCCTCCATGCCCGTTTGCTGGCCTGGCTGCTGGCCGCCATTTTTCTGATCGCGCTGATCCAGGTCGCGGTCAGCTATCGCACGGCGCTGCAGCAGACCGATGAAGTCTTCGACTACCAGTTGGAACGCACCGCCATCAGCCTCGGCGCGGGTGTGCCGCTGCAGGCGTTGGCAACCCCCTCCCTGTCCGACAGCCTGATCCAGCGCGACTGGATCATCCAGATCTGGAGCGCCGATGGCTTGCAGGTATTCGGCCCGGCACAAACGGTGCTGGTGCCGGACCGCGCCATCCTGGGCTTTTCCACCGTGCGCACTTCGGACACGCGCTTCCGCATGTTTGCCATGCAAACTCCTTACCAAGTCATCCAGGTGGCGCAGGACATGCGGGTGCGCGAAGCGTTCGCCCAGAACCTCGCCTTGCGCGGCATCGCGCCGATCGCCTTGCTGGCGCCGCTGTTGATGCTGCTGGTCTGGTGGGTCGTCACCCGCAGCCTGAAACCGGTGGAACGCGCGCGCAGGCAAGTGGCCCGCCGCCAGGTCCAGGATCTGGCGCCCATCCCGACGGACGAGTTGCCTGACGAAATCCGGCCGCTGGTCCATGAACTCAATCAGCTGCTGCAACGCGTTGATCAAGCCTACCAGGCCCAGCAGCGCTTCATTGCCGACGCCGCCCATGAACTGCGCTCGCCGCTGGCGGCCATGACCTTGCAACTGGAAGGCCTGCGGCGCAGCCAGACCCCGGAAGAACAGGCGCGCCATGCGCAACGCCTGGAAGAAGGCTTGCAGCGCGCCCGGACCTTGCTGGAACAACTGTTGTTGCTGGCGCGCAGCGAAAGTCCGCAACAGGCGGCGTCGGCGCACTGCGATCTGGTCCAGGTCCTGCGGGACAGCTGCGTGGAAGCGCTGGCGCTGGCGCAAGCACGCGGCATCCAGTGGACTTACGAGGGCGTTGAGCAGGCGCCCGCCCAGGCGGAAGGCGGCGCCCTCCAGCTGGTCTTGCGCAACCTGCTCGACAATGCCGTCAAGTACACGCCCGATCATGGGCAGGTGCTGACCCGCATCAGCGCGCAGGAGGAGGGTTGGCGGGTGGAGATTGAAGACAGCGGGCCCGGCGTGCCGCCCAGCCAGCGCGCGCAAGTGTTTGAACGCTTCTATCGCGACCCCGCCAACGCGGCATTGCCGGGCAGCGGCCTGGGCCTGGCCATCGTGCAAGCCATTGCGCGCCAACAGGCGCTCACCCTGACGCTCGACGATTCCCCCGGGCTGGGCGGCCTGCGCGTCACCGTCCAGGTGCCGAAGCGGCAAACTTAAGTTCCTCTTAAGTTTCAGCGGCAACACTGTGTTCATCTTTGATGACCTGAATGCAGGAGTCGCGTATGAAACGCCCGATCTTCAATGCCAAAACCTTGACCGCGGCCTTGTTCGCCACCGGCCTGTTTGCGGCCACCGGCGCCACCGCGCTGACCCAGACCCCGGCGGATCCCGCGCTGACCGTCAGCCCCGCCAACGCCAACGCGCCGGTGGCCGCGGTCAGCCCGCCCGACTTTTCCCAAATCACGGAGCAATACGGCCCAGCCGTCGTCAACATCAGCGTGGTTGGCGAAGCCCGTCCTTCCGCAGCCACGATGGACGACCACCCGCTCGCGCCCTTCTTCAGGAACTTCCCGGGCTTTCCCGGCTTTCCGGGCATGACGCCGTTCGAAAACGCCCCGCCCCAGACCGTGCGCGGCCAGGGGTCGGGTTTCATCATTGACCAGAGCGGCATCATTTTGACGAATGCCCACGTCATCCAGAACGCCAAGGAAGTCACCGTCAAGCTCACCGATCGCCGGGAGTTCCAGGCCAAGGTCCTGGGCTCGGACCCGAGGACCGATGTGGCCGTGCTGAAAATCGACGCCAAACAATTGCCGCAGGTCAAGCTGGGCACCACACAAAACCTGCGGGTGGGCGAGTGGGTGCTGGCCATCGGTTCCCCGTTCGGCCTGGAAAACACCGTGACGGCGGGCGTGGTCAGCGCCAAGGGCCGCTCCCTGCCCAATGACAGCGCCGTGCCCTTCATCCAGACCGATGTCGCGGTCAACCCCGGCAACTCCGGCGGACCCTTGTTCAACGGCCGTGGTGAAGTGGTTGGCATCAACTCGCAGATCTACAGCGAGACCGGCGGCTACCAAGGCCTGTCCTTTGCCATCCCCATCGAGCTGGCGCTGAAGATCAAGGCGCAGATTGTTGAACATGGCGAAGTCAGCCATGCCCGCCTGGGCGTCACGATCCAGGAGGTCAACCAGGCCCTGGCGGACTCGTTCGGTTTGGATACGCCGTCCGGCGCGCTGGTGGCCAGCGTCCAGCCGGGCAGCGCCGCGGACAAGGCGGGCCTGCAAGCCGGTGATGTGATTCGCCAGGCCGATGACAAGACGATTCTGTCCTCCGGCGACCTGCCCGCCATCGTCAGCCTGTCCAACCCGGGCGACACCTTGACGCTGCAAGTCTGGCGCGCGGGCAAAGTGCAGACCCTCAAGGCCAAACTGGAAGCCGCTCCCTCCACCAAGGAAACCGCCACCGCCAGCGCGCCCACCGAGCCGGGCAAGCTGGGGCTGGCCATCCGGCCGCTGACGCCGGAAGAACAGCGCCAACTGCAAACCCAGGGCAGCCTGCGGATTGAACAAGTGGGCGGCCCGGCGGCGCGAGCGGGCGTTCGTCCTGGCGACGTGCTGCTGGCCATCAATGGCCAGCCTGTTCAGACCACCGAGCAGCTTCAAAAGCACTTGCAAGGCTCGGCCAAAACCCTTGCCCTGCTGGTGCAGCGCGATCAGGTGAAAATCTTCATTCCAGTACGCTTGCAGCCTTGAGCAACGGATCCGTGGGCTCGGGGTACAAGGCCGGACGTACCCGGGGCCGGATCCACTGCGGCAGCAAGCTGCCCAGGAACATGCCCGCAAAACCGCCGAGCAGTCCCGCCAATTGCGACGGAAACACCTCGGCATAGCGCCAGTCCGTGATCTGCCAGCACAACACGCCGCCGATCACGGCGAACAGCGCGCCCTGGGTGGTGGCGCGTTTCCAATACAAACCCATCACCAGCGGCACGAATGCGCCAACCAGCGTGACTGTATACGCGCTGGCCACCATTTCATAGATGCTGTGGCTGGACGTCAGCGCAAACACCATCACGCACATGGCGAACACCACCACCGCTGTCCGCATCGCGCGCAGCGACGTCTGATCACCCATGTTCGGGCGGGCATAGCGCAGCAGGTTCTCCACAAAGGAGGTGGACGGCGCCAGCAGCGTTGCGGAAGCGGTGGACATGATGGCCGACAGCAAGGCGCCGAAGAACAGCACCTGGGCCGCCAGCGGCATATGGCCAAGAATGAAGGCGGGCAGGATTTTTTGCGGATCCTCGGCAAGCAGAGCCCCCACTGTATCCGGGATATAGCCGAAAGCCGCCGCGCCAATATACATCGGCACCAGCGCAAACAGCAGGTACAGCATGCCCCCCAGGATCGGACCGCGCTGCGCGACGTTGACGTTCTTGGCCGACATGACCCGCTGGTAAACGTCCTGCTGCGGGATGGAGCCCAGCATCATCGTGATCAGCGCGGCGATGAAGAACAGTACGTCGCGCAGGTTGGCATCCGGGAAGAAGTCCAGCAGATTCCGGCTGCTGGCCTCCTGCACCACGACGTGCACGCCCCCCGCCAGGTCCGTGGCAAAGTAGGCAATCAATACCAGCCCGATGACAATCACAATCATCTGGAAGAAATCCGTCAGCGCCACCGACCACATCCCGCCAAACAGCGTATAGATCATCACGATCAGCGTGCCAATGATCATGCCCGCTTCCTCGCTGAAAAGTTCCGGGTCCAGCATGTGGAACACCAGTCCCAGCGCCTTGACCTGCGCGGCCACCCAGCCCAGGTAGGACAGGATGATGAAACCGCTCATCAGAACTTCGATCAGCGTGCCGTAACGCTCGCGGTAATAATCGCCAATGGTCAGGAAGTTATAGCGGTACAACTTTGCCGCGAAGAACATCCCCACCAGGATCAGACAGAAGGCCGCGCCGAACGGGTCCTCCACCACGCCGCCCAGGCCGTCCCGCATGAAGACGGCGGATGCGCCAAGCACGGCTTCCGATCCGAACCAGGTGGCGAAGGTGGTGGCCACCACGATGAACAGCGGCAGACTTCTGCCTGCCACCGCATAGTCAGCGGTGGAAGAGACACGGCGGGCTGCAACCAGCCCAATGGCAACCGATGCCACCAAATAAGCCAATATGAACCAGAGCACCATGGATGTCAGGCCACGCAGGAAGAGTTAAGGAGGAAGGAAAATCGGCGAAGTATCGCATGACGAAGCCCCGCCGGTCTATCAAGGCCTGTCAGATCCGTGGAAGCAGGCGCCGCGTGCGAATCCGGCCAGCGTTCACGCCCCCTGCGCGTGCGGCGCTTGCGCCTACCACAGGGGGAAAAGCGCCCACAGCGCCACCACAATGCCCAGCGCCAGCACAAAAATACCCGCCGCCAACAAGCGGTTGGTCTGTTGCTGATGCTTTCGCAGCTGGATCAATTCGCTCAACATGAAGACGGAGCGGTCCGTTTCAGAGAGCTTGTGGTGAAGAAGCCGGGGCAGTTCCGGCAGCAGCTGCGACCATTGCTCGGCTTCGCGCTTGGCGGTGTTCACGAAGGCGGGCCAGCCGACCCGCTCGTGCATCCAGCGCTCCAGATAGGGCTTGGCGGTCTTCCACAAGTCCAGTTCGGGATCGAGCTGGCGCCCCAGGCCTTCAATGTTGAGCAGGGTTTTCTGCAGCAGCACGAGTTGCGGCTGGATTTCCACATTGAAGCGCCGCGATGTCTGGAACAGCCGCAGCAAAACCTGGCCGAGCGAGATGTCCGCCAGCGGACGGTCGAAGTACGGCTCGCAGCAGCCCCGGATGGCGGCTTCCAGCGCCTCCTGGCGCGTGGACGGGGGTACCCAGCCGGACTCGATGTGCAATTGCGCCACGCGCCCGTAATCCCGGCGGAAAAAGGCCAGGAAGTTCTGCGCGAGATAATTTTTGTCAAAGTCCGACAGCGAACCGACAATGCCAAAGTCCAGCGCAATATAACGGCCGAGCGAGTCAGGCTCGATGGACACCAGGATATTGCCAGGATGCATGTCCGCATGGAAAAAACCATCCTGGAACATCTGGCTGAAAAAGATGTCCACACCGTCCCGGGCCAACTTTTTCAAATCCACGCCCGCCGCTTGCAAACGGCTGACCTGGTTGATCGGCACGCCTTCCATCCACTCCATCGTGAACACCGACGGGCAGCAATAATCCCAGAACACCTCCGGCACTTTCAGCAAGTGGCCGCGCGGTCCGTCCGGCGCGAAGTTGCGCCGCAACTGGCTGCAGTTGGCCGCTTCGCGCAACAGATCGAGTTCATCGTGCAGGTAGTTGTCGAATTCGTCGACCACCTCTTTCGGCTTCAACCGTCGGCCATCGGCCGAGACCCGGTCAACCAGCCGGGCCAGCGCGCGCAGCAGCCGGACGTCCTCGTCAATGACCTGGCGCATCTTGGGCCGCAGAATCTTGACCGCTACCTGGCGCCCATCGGGCAGCTCCGCCCGGTGCACCTGCGCGATCGAGGCCGAGGCCACCGGCTCGCGCTCAAAATGCAGAAAGAGTTCATCGGGGTGTTTGCCCAGCCCCCGCGTCACGCACTCCACCGCCAGTTCGGACGGAAAAGGCGGCACCCGATCCTGCAACAGCGTCAACTCATCGGCAATATCCAAGGGGATCAGGTCACGGCGCGTTGACAGCACTTGGCCGAACTTGACGAATACCGGCCCCAGGGTTTCCAGCGCCAGCCGCAAGCGCAGTCCGCGCGGCGCGGTCAGATCGCGGCCAAACCGCGGCCACAATCGCCGGTTGCGCTTGCGCGTGCGATCCAGGCTGCTCAGTACCAGCTCATCCAGACCATAGCGCCAGGCAACGAACAGGATGCGGATCAAGCGAAAGAAAGTGACCATGCCTCAATGCTCCCCGGCAACTGGGCCAGACAAGGCCGTGACACGCTGCTCCAGCCAGGCCAGGCGCTTTGCACTGCGCTCGGCGTCATCGCGCAGGCGGCTCACGTGTGAACTCCACTGTTCGAGCTGATGCGGCGTGGCCAGCAAGGCCGCTTCGTGCGTCAGGTATTCGGAACCGTTCTGCGCCATCCGCCACACTCCGTCGCGCAGTGTGGACGCCAGCGACTGGCCGCCCCGTACCAGACGGCGGGCGGGAATGTCTCCAAGCAGGCCCGCCAAATCATCTTCAACATCCCAACGCAGATCACGCGCCAGATCGGCCAAGACCTGCGCCAAGGCGGCATCACCGGCAATGCGCACGGCCGACATGCGGCGGGCCGTATCGTTGGACATCAATGCCGCCCACTTGCCCGGCAGTACCGTCAGGCTCACATCCTTTGGCAAATCAGCGTCCGCACACGCCTGAAGCAAGCCATGCCCGGTAATCTGGAAACTCAGGGACAGGCCGTTTGCGTCAAGGTGAACCCGTTTGTTGCCGTGGGGGCGAAGCTTGTTGCGCGCCCAGGCTTCACGCACCAGCAAGGCATTGATTGCCTGCAGAATCAAATCCAGCATGGAAGGGGGAAGCAATGCCATGAACGCCACATTAAATAGAAAACGCTCGTCCGGGGACGAGCGTTCCGCGGGGAATTCCCCAAGTTTACCGTTTATTGGCCGGTCACGACGCGGTCGGACCGGCGGCGGCGCTTAATGCTGCTGGGCCGGGACTTGCTGGATACCTGCCAGCACCCATCCTTCGTGTTGACCCTTGAACAGGTTCCAGACTTCTTCAAAGCGGAAGGCTTCCGTGCCGGGGGCCTCGCGCAGCATGCCCGAGTAGCGGACGCTGGCCAGGTGGCCGTCAGTGACTTTCTCAATGCCGAGCAACTCCGCATTCAGCAAGACGATTTCCGTGACGTTCTCACCGCTACGCTGGGCAATTTGCGGACCCAGCTCGGCCAGCAGGTCATCCGTGACCACTTCGGCCAGTTCCGTGGTGTCACCGCGGTCCCAGATGCCTTGCAGGCGGCGGAAGAAGTTCTTGGAGTGGCCCAGGAAGCTGACCGTATCAAAGTCAGAGGGAATGCCCCATTCTCCTTCGACCATTTCCTGCGCATTGACCGACCCAGTGGCAGCGGCGGGCGCGGCAGCCGGGCGAACCGCCGACGCCTGCTCATGCTGCATGTTGTAGGTGTTGTTGTTGCCAGCGGCCTGGTAGGCGGGCTGGCGGCCTTGCGCCTGGCCACGGAAACGGCGAACCAGGAACAGCACGGCGAAGATGACCAGGCCGATCAGCAGCAGGCTGCTGAGCATTTCGGCCATGGCCGCGCCCAAGCCCAGGTGCGAGAACAGGGCGGCCAGGCCCAGGCCCGCGGCAATACCCGCCACCGGACCCAGCCAGCGGGACATGCCGCTACGCGCGGCCGTACCGGCGGCAGCCGCGCCCCCGGCAGCGGCTGCGCCTTGCTGCGGCGCGGCCTGGTTGGCCTGTTGCGGACGCTGCTGCGGCGGGGTGGCCTGGCGCTGCGTTACGTTGCTGGACTGGCGGCCCATACTGCCGCCACCGCCCATGCGGCGCGCTTCGGCGTCCGTCACCGCCAGCATGGCGAAGGTGGTCATGACCACCACCAGGGCAGGCAAGATACGAGACATGAAACGTCGAGACATTGTGGTTGACTCCTAATGTGAAGAACGCCAGACCGAAGCATGGCGCAACTCCGCTTGCTTTCGGAGGAGCCTGCGGCTCCAGAAAAAGGGATGCGTCCTGGCGGATCAAGCTGCCTATCGGCGCGCGAGCCAGGGGCGGCAAGCTTTCTGACAAAAAGCTGAATACTAGTTTTTACTGTAAACCCTGAGGTTTGTATAGAAGGGATTCCACGATAAGCGTGAAGATTACAACTTCACGCCCTCATGCAAAGCGCAGATGCCCGCACTCATATTGAAGTACTGGACCCGCGCGAACCCGGTGTCCTGCATCATGCCCTTCAGGGTTTCCTGATCCGGGTGCATGCGGATGGATTCAGCCAGGTAGCGGTAGCTGGCGTCATCGCCCGCCACTTTCTTGCCGAGCCAGGGCAGGATATTGAACGAATACCAGTCATAGACCGGCGCCAACGGTTGCGCAATGCGCGAGAATTCCAGCACCAGCAGTTTCCCGCCCGGCTTCAGCACCCGGTACATTTCCGCCAGGGCGCGGTCCTTGTGGGTCATGTTGCGCAGGCCGAAGGCCACCGACACGCGGTCAAAGTAGCCATCCGGAAAAGGCAAATGCTCCGCGTCACAGACGGCGGCGGGCACCACCACGCCATGGTCAAGCAGCCGATCCCGTCCAACCCGCAGCATGGAATCATTGATATCGGTCAGCCACACTTCACCGGTGGCCCCGGCCCGGCGCGCAAACGCCTTGGCCAGATCGCCGGTGCCGCCCGCGATGTCCAACACTTTCATGCCCGGCCGCACAGCGGCGCGGCTGATGGTGAAGGTCTTCCAGACACGGTGCAGTCCGACCGACATCAAGTCGTTCATCAGGTCATAGCGAGACGCCACGCTATGAAAGACTTCCGCCACCTTGCGGACCTTGTCGTCCTCGGCAACCCGGGTAAAACCGAAGTCGGTCGTGCCCGGCTCTTGCGCATCGGGCTGCGGGTTGTGCTTGCTATCGTTCATTCAGGGCCTCACCGGCGGATTTCAGTAACGTCCAGGTTTGACGCGGGCGGCGCCGACAGGCGCGACGCCCCCGCTTGCTCCAGCGCGGACAAGTACTGCGCCCACAGGCCATCCTGGTCAGATCCGAGCGCGTACAAGATGTCCCAGGAATAAATACCACTGGCATGCCCGTCCGAGAAGATCGGCTTGATGGCATAGTTGCCAACCGGTTCAATGTCGGTGATTTCGACATCTTTTTTACCAACCTGCAACACTTCCTGCCCGGGTCCATGCCCCTGCACTTCGGCAGAGGGGCTGTACACCCGCAGGAATTCGAACGGCAGTTTGAAAGTCTTGCCGTCCTCGAAGCTGACCTCAAGCTGGCGCGAACGCGCATGCAGCACGATACCGGTGGGTCGGGGGGTGTTTTTGTTCAATCCAGCCATAGTTCACTCTAATCAAGACGCAATGGTAGCCGAATCGGGACCACCTACGGGAAAGAATCCAAGCTTCATGACAGCCGTGCCCTGAGCGGCAAGGCCCTTGCCAGACCCACCGTCACAAACTTGAAATAGAACGGCCATATTATGGCAATGGTTCCACTTACTTAATTTGCTGCCATGTCCAGTACTATTCTAGTCGTTGAAGACGAACCGGCCATCCAGGAGTTGATTGCCGTCAATTTGACCTTCGCCGGGCACAAAGTGCTGCGCGCAGCGGATGCGGAACAGGCCCAGACCTTGATCCGCGCCGAACTCCCGGATTTGATCCTGCTGGATTGGATGATGCCGGGCATGAGCGGCGTGACGCTGGCGCGCAAGCTGCGCAGCGAAGACCGCACCAAAGAGGTGCCGATCATCATGCTGACGGCCAAGGGCGCCGAGCAGGACAAGGTGGACGGACTGGAAGCCGGCGCCGATGACTACATTACCAAGCCGTTCTCCCCGAAAGAGCTGATGGCCCGCATCAAGGCTGTGCTGCGCCGCCGCGCGCCGCAGCTGACCGACGACGTCATCAATATTGGCGGCCTGCAACTCGATCCGGTCACGCACCGGCTGACCGGCAATGCGGCCACGCTGTCTATTGGTCCCACCGAATTCCGCCTGCTCCACTTTTTCATGACCCACCCGGAGCGCGTATTTTCCCGTGCCCAGTTGCTGGACCAGGTCTGGGGGGACCATGTGTTCGTTGAAGAACGGACGGTTGACGTGCACATCCGGCGCTTGCGCAAGGCGCTGGAGCCGAGCCAGCATGATATCCACGTTGAAACGGTCCGCGGCAGCGGCTACCGCTTCACCGCCAAACCCACGGCCGCCGCGCGGTAACAACGCCCCCACGCCGCGCTCCCGGCTTGCCGCTCCCTGGCCGGCTCGCCAAGGGAGTGCGTTGCGAACGGTCCGGCGTTAAAAAACAAACCCTATTCATGCATCCGCGAGGATGCGACAATGCGCGCCATGGTCTGGATTCGCAACCTCATCGTCATCTTGCTTTGGGCGGGCTTTGCCGCCGCGGTTCGCCCAGTTTCCGGCGTCGACACGAGCTGGGGCATTTTTGTCTTCGGTCTGTTGCTCTTGCTGTTCTGGCACGTCAAACAGTTGCAGCGGGTCAACCACTGGACGCTCGATCTGGCGCATCCGCCGCCGCCATCGGCCGGTTCCTGGGATGAAGCGCTTGCAAGAATTTATCGCCACCTGCGAAACCAGGAGCGCCATATGTCTCACCTTGAAAGCAACGTCCAGGGTTTTTTCGCAGCGGCACAGGCCATGCCGGACGGACTGGTCACGCTCGACCATGAGTTCCACATCGACTGGTGCAACCGCAATGCCCGGGTCCACCTCGGCTTGCACCTGCCCACCGATCGCGGCCACAACATCATCAACCTGATCCGCAACCCGGCCTTCGTCGAATACGTCAGGCAAAAAGAATGGCCAACCAGCCTGCTGCTGAAAGGCGCGGGCCAAGGCGAGCGGACCTTGCAGGTTCAGGTGGTCAGCTATGGCCGGGGCCAGCACATGCTGCTGACACGCGATGTCACCCAGTTGACCAAGCTTGAAACCACACGGCAGGATTTCGTGGCCAACGTGTCGCACGAGCTGCGCACGCCGCTGACCGTGCTGTCGGGCTTTCTGGAAACCTTGCAGGACCTGCCGCCGGAGGCCTTGTCCGAGGAGCAGCGCAAACAGTACTTCGACATGATGAGCGCCCAGGCCAAGCGCATGGAAGCCATCGTGGCGGATTTGTTGACGCTGTCAACGTTGGAGTCATCGCCCACCCACGATCCGCAGCCCGTTCAGATGCGCATGCTGATCCAGACCGCGCTGAACCAGGCCGAGGCCTTGTCAAGCGGACGCCATCACCTCACGCACGAACTGGAAGACGGCATCAACATCCTGGGTACGCAGACCGAACTGGCCTCCGCCATCTCCAATCTGCTGACCAATGCCGTGCGCTACACACCCGATGGCGGCTCGATTCACGTCACCTGGAAAAGCACCTCGACCGGCCAAGCGGTCTATACCGTCAAGGACACCGGCATCGGCATCTCCGCGCAGCATCTGCCGCGCCTGACCGAACGCTTCTACCGGGTGGACCGCAGCCGTTCACGCGAGTCCGGCGGCACCGGGCTGGGCCTGGCCATCACCAAGCACATTGCGCAGCGCCACAACGCGGATTTGTTGATTGAAAGCGAAGAACAGCGCGGCAGCAAGTTCAGCCTGGTGTTCCCCAGCTCGCGCGTGGCCGGCCACAATGACGAGTAGCGATTCGCGAGCGTCGCTCGCGAACGCTTGCCAATGGGCCCCCGCCTAATACTTCTCAGTGTCCAGCGCTGTGCGCAAGGCCTCATGGTAGGCGGGCAACCGATCCTGCCGCGCTTGCAGCCAGGCCTCATCGGGTTCACGCCGGGCGGCGGACCAATAGCTGTCCGGGAAGTGCTTGTCATCGCGCCAGCGCGGGATGACATGCCAATGCACATGCGGCACCTGGTTGCCGAATGAAGCCAGGTTGATCTTGTCCGGCCGCAGGAACTGGCGCTGCACGTTTTCCACTTCATTGACAACCAACATCAGCCGCGCCCGTTCCGTGGCGCTCAAGTCCGACATTTCCGCAATGTGCGCCTTCCAGATCACCCGGGTAAAACCGGGATAGTCGTCATCGGCAACGGCAATCACGCGCAAGTCCCCGTCCTCCCACAGGACGGGACCCGCAAACTGGCAGAGCGGGCAATCTTGCATGGCTTACACCAGCACCCGCTCAATGCCGCCGGCATTGGCTTTTGCCACGTAGTCTTCCATCCAGGTCTCCCCAAGCAGGTGACGCGCCATTTCCACCACGATGTAGTCCGCCTGGCCGCTGATGTCTTCGTTGTAGCGGGTCAGGCCCTGCAAACAGGACGGGCAGGAAGTCAGCACCTTGACCTCCCCGCTGAAACCGTCTTCGCGCAGCCGGTCCGCGCCTTTGCGCATTTCCTCTTCCTTGCGGAAGCGGACCTGCGTGGCAATGTCCGGCCGACTGACGCCGAAGGTGCCGGATTCGCCACAGCAGCGGTCGTTCTTCTCAACCCCGTCCCCCATCAGCCCTTTGACGGTCTTCATCGGGTCCTGCAGCTTCAGCGGCGTATGGCAGGGGTCGTGGTACATATAGCGCACCCCGTTCACGCCCTCCAGTTTCACGCCTTTTTCAAGCAGATACTCGTGGATGTCGATCAGACGGCAGCCCGGGAAGATCTTCTCAAACTCATAGCCCGCCAACTGGTCATAACAGGTGCCGCAGCTGACCACGATCGTCTTGATGTCCAGGTAATTCAGCGTATTGGCCATCCGATGGAACAGCACCCGGTTCTCAGTGATGATCTGGTCTGCCTTGTCTTTCATGCCGGTGCCGCGCTGCGGGTAGCCGCAGCACAGATAGCCCGGCGGCAGCACGGTCTGGACCCCCACTTCCCACAACATGGCTTGCGTTGCCAGGCCCACCTGTGAGAACAGGCGTTCCGAACCACAGCCCGGGAAGTAGAAGACGGCCTCGGTGTCAGCGCTGGTCTGGCGCGGATCCCGGATGATCGGCACGAACTTTGAATCTTCAATGTCCAGCAGCTTGCGCACTGGTTTCTTCGGCAGGTTGCCCGGCATCTTCTTGTTGACGAAGTGGATGACCTGCTCACGCAGCGGCGGCTTGCCCACCGTGGCGGGCGGCTTGCTGACCTGCTTGCGCGCGGGCTTGGCCAACAGATCCGCGGCAAAGCGCTGCAACTTGAAGCCCGCGCCCACCATGGCCTCGCGGGTGGCATTGATGGTGCGGGGATCCTTGGCGTTGAGGAAGAACATCGACGCCGCCGTGCCCGGATTGAAGCGTTTCTTGCCGAGGTCGCGCAGGATCTGCCGCATGTCCATCGAGACATCGCCAAAATCAATATCGACCGGACAGGGCGTCACGCATTTATGGCAGACGGTGCAGTGGTCGCCAACGTCCTCGAACTCTTCCCAGTGCTTGATGCTGACGCCGCGACGCGTTTGCTCCTCATACAGGAAGGCCTCGATCAGCAAGGACGTGGCCAGGATCTTGTTGCGCGGCGAATAAAGCAGGTTGGCGCGCGGCACGTGCGTGGCGCAGACCGGCTTGCACTTGCCGCAGCGCAGACAGTCCTTGATGGCATTGGAGATGTCGCTGATATGGCTTTTCTGCATGATCAGCGACTCATACCCCATCAGGTTGAAGCTGGGGGTATAGGCATGGCGCAAGTCACCGCCGGGCATCAGTTTGCCCTTGTTGAAGCGGTCATGCGGATCCACCCGGCGCTTGTATTCCTGGAACGGCGCAAGCTCCTCTTCGGACAGGAACTCATACTTGGTGATACCGATGCCGTGTTCGCCGGAGATCACGCCGTTCAGGCGGCGGGCGATGTCCATGATGCGGTCAACCGCCTCATTGGCTTCCCGCAGCATTTCATAGTTGTCCGAGTTGACCGGGATATTGGTGTGCACGTTGCCGTCGCCGGCATGCATGTGCAGCGCCACCCAGACCCGGCCCTTCAAGACCTTGTCATGGATGTCCTGGATCTTGGCCAGCGTGGGGGCAAACACCACGCCCGAGAAGATGTTCTGCTTCAGTACGCCGCGGATTTCTTCTTTCCACGACACGCGGATCGTGTGGTCCTGCAAGACGTCGAAAATCCGGGCATCGGCCTGGGTATCAATGCGGGCGCGCAAGGCCGGAATCTGCGCATCCAGGCCAATGCGGGCCAGTTCGCCCCAGGCGTCATCAACGCGCAGGTCCAGATGCTCAAGCAGCCACGTCCAGCGCGTCTTGACGGCCTGCAGCAGCTCCAGTGCGCGCGTGGGCCGGTCACCCAGCACCTCATGCGCGGGCAGCCGCTCCCCTTCGCCGTCTTCGCTCTTGCCCAACGGGAATTCGCCCGCCTCAAAGAACTCGGTCAGTTGATCAACCAGCTTCAACTTGTTGCGGACGGACAGCTCGATGTTGATGTATTCGATTTCATCGGTGTATTCGCCCATGCGCGGCAGCGGAATCACGACGTCTTCGTTGATTTTGAAGGCGTTGGTGTGGCGCGCGATCGCCGCGGTGCGCGAGCGGTCCAGCCAGAATTTCTTGCGCGCCTCGGGGCTGACGGCAACAAAGCCCTCGCCATGGCGCGTATTGGCCAGACGCACGACTTCCGAAGCCGCCACCGCCACCGCGTTTTCATCGTCGCCGACGATGTCACCGATCAGCACCATTTTGGGCAGTACGCCGCGATTGCTCTTGGTGGTGTAGCCAACGGCGCGCAGATAGCGCTCGTCCAGATGCTCCAGGCCGGCAAGGATGGCGCCAATTTCACGGCCCTCTCCATCCAGGTAATTCTTGACTTCGACGATGGACGGAATCGCGTCCCGCGCCTGGCCGAAGAACTCCATACAGACGGTGCGGGTGTGCTTGGGCATGCGGTGCAGCACCCAGCGGGCCGCCGTGATGATGCCGTCACAGCCTTCTTTCTGGATGCCCGGCAGGCCCGCCAGGAATTTGTCGGTGACGTCTTTGCCCAGGCCTTCCTTGCGGAAGACACGGCCCGCGATACGCAGCGTTTCCGTGCGCATCGGACGCGCGCCCGGCTTGTCCGCGCCGTCAAACCACTGGAGCTCGAACACGGCTTCTTCAACGTCGTGGATCTTGCCCTGGTTGTGGCTGATGCGCGTGACTTCGAGCCAGTTGCCATCGGGATCCACCATCCGCCACCAGGCCAGGTTGTCCAGCGCGGTGCCCCACAGCACGGCTTTCTTGCCGCCCGCGTTCATGGCCACGTTGCCGCCCACACAGGAGGCCTCGGCCGAGGTCGGGTCCACGGCGAACACAAAGCCCGCGCCCGCCGCGGCATCCGCCACCCGCTTGGTAACCACGCCCGCGCCGCTGAAAATCGTGGCCACCGGGCCGTCCACGCCAGGCAGCGCGCCCTGCTCCACCGGCCCCAGCTGCTCGAGTTTTTCCGTGTTGATGACGGCCGACTTCCAGGTCAGCGGAATGGCGCCGCCGGTATAGCCGGTGCCGCCGCCGCGCGGAATGATGGTCAGGCCCAGCTCAATACAGCCGCGCACCAGCGCGGCGATCTCTTCCTCGGTATCCGGCGTCAGGACCACGAAGGGGTATTCAACGCGCCAATCCGTGGCGTCCGTGACGTGCGACACGCGCGACAGGCCATCAAATTTGATGTTGTCGCGCTGCGTCACTTTGCCCAGCACTTTCTGCACGCGCTTGCGCAGTTCATCCGTTTGCGCAAACTCCGCCTGGAAACGCTGGATAGCGGCCCGCGCCAGCTCAAGCAAGCGCCCCACTTTGGCATCGCGCTCAAGATCGTCGGCGCCGCGGCGGCGCTCGATTTCGCCGAGGCGGTGATGCAGCGCTTCAACCAGCTGGGTCAGCCGCTTGGGATTGTCGAGCAGATCATCCTGCAGGTAGGGGTTGCGGCGAACCACCCAGATATCCCCGAGCACCTCGAACAGCATCCGGGCCGAACGGCCGGTCTTGCGTTCGGCGCGCAGGTCCGACAGCACGCTCCAGGCTTCATCGCCGAGCAGGCGCTGCACGATCTCTCGATCAGAAAAGGACGTGTAGTTGTAGGGGATTTCGCGGAGGCGATTCGGCAACTGCGCAGCAGTGACCGCTAAAGGCAAAGGGGCATTCATATGACAGACTTCATCCCGAAGTTAGCTGCTCATTTTAGCTGATCGCGCTGCGGCCCGCGCCCTTACCCACACAGAACGCAAGGCCAGCCAGCAAAACCGGGCGCATCTTGTATAAAAAACGACAACTTCGCTCAATCAGACAGCAATGACTTCCATTTCTCCGCCGAGAAGCCTTGCACCACGACCTTGTCCGTCTGCAGCAGCGGGCGCTTGATCAAGGTCGGGTTGGCTTGCACCAGCGCCAGCCACGCCTCGGCCGAGTCCGGCTGCTTCAAGGAAGCGTCCAATGCGCGCCAGGTGGTTGAGGACTTATTCACCAGCTTTTCCCAGCCGCCCGCCGCTTGCGCCCAGGCGTCAAGCTGTTGCGCGTCCGGGGGCGTCTCGCGCAGGTCATGGAAGGTTGCCGCCATGCCCATCTCATCCAGCCACCGCCGCGCCTTGCGGCAGGTGTCGCAGTTTTTCAGACCGTATACCTCTAGTTTCATCGCCATCCTAGTTATTGGGGAAGACCCAGACCAAAAACGCCGTCATCGCGCTATAGCGCAACAACTTGCCGATAGCCATATACATGACGCTCGGCCAGAAATCGATGCGCAGCCAGCCCGCCACGGCGCATAAAGGATCGCCAACCAGCGGCAGCCACGACAGCAATAGTATCCGTGCCCCGAAGCGTTCGACTAGTTGATGGGCCTTTCTCGCTGCCGGGCCGTTCCCAAAGCGAGAAGTGCCCTCCTCGGGAGGGCAGCAAGCCGAAGGCGCAGCGTGGGAGGCACCCCCCGCTGCCGGGCCGTTCCCAAAGCGAGAAGTGCCCTCCTCGGGAGGGCAGCAAGCCGAAGGCGCAGCGTGGGAGGCCCCCCCCGCTGCCGGGCCGCTCCCAAAGCGAGAAGTGCCCTCCTCGGGAGGGCAGCAAGTCGAAGGCGCAGCGTGGGAGGTCCTCCTCTGCCTATGCCATTTTCCGTGCGACGGCGGCGTGGGAGGCGGATGGTTTTCGCGCCAGCGATCGACGCCGCGATGCGCCCACCACCCCATCCAATAACTGACGATACCGCCCAGGGTATTGCCCGCCGTGCCAACCAGTACGGCCGCCCAGAACAGGGCGGGCGCCAAGGACACATAGGCGAACACGGCGGGTTCGGACCCCAGCGGCAGCAAGGTGGCGGACAGAAAGCTGACCAGAAAGATGGCCGACAAACCGACTTCCGGCAAGGACAGCGTGGCCAGCAGCCACTCGACCGATGCGTGAACCCAGGCTAGGAACATGAAGGAACCGGTAAACCGGCAAATAGAAAAGAGAGATGAAAATACCAGATCGCGGCAATTTGGGCGAGGCGCTTGGAGTATCGGGCCCCGATATGTCAAACTAAACAGCTTCGCGTGAAGCATTTCAGGTTACCCGCATTATGTCCAGCGACTATTTAAAACGTGTCCTCAACGCCAAAGTGTACGATGTTGCCATCGAGTCAGCGCTCGATTTCGCGCCCATTATTTCGCGCAAAATTGGCAACCAGGTATACCTGAAGCGGGAAGACACGCAGCCGGTATTCAGCTTCAAGATTCGGGGCGCCTACAACAAAATGGCCCACCTGAGCCAGGAAGCGCTGGGCCATGGCGTGATCGCGGCCTCGGCGGGCAACCATGCGCAAGGCGTGGCGCTGTCAGCCAGGCGAATGGGTTGCCGGGCCGTCATCGTGATGCCGACCACCACCCCGAAGCTGAAGATTGACGCGGTCAAGGCCTTTGGCGCGGAAGTCGTGCTGGCCGGAGACAGCTACAGCGACGCCTACGACTACGCCAAGGCGCTCGAAGCCAAGGAGCACCTGACCTTTGTTCATCCGTTCGACGATCCGGACGTGATTGCCGGTCAGGGAACGGTGGCCATGGAAATCCTGCGCCAGCATACGGGTCCGATCGACGCCATTTTCGTCCCGATCGGCGGCGGCGGCCTGATCTCCGGCGTGGCCACCTACGTCAAGGCCCTGCGGCCCAGCATCAAGGTGATTGGCGTCCAGACCGAAGACTCCGACGCCATGGCGCAGAGCATCCAGCAGGCCCATCGCGTGACCCTGAAAGACGTGGGCTTGTTCTCGGATGGCACGGCCGTCAAGCTGGTGGGCGAAGAAACCTTCCGTTTGTCGCAGGAATTCGTCGATGACGTCATCTCGGTGAACACCGACGCCATCTGCGCCGCGATCAAAGACACGTTCGAAGAAACCCGCAGCATTCTTGAACCAGCCGGCGCCCTGTCGCTGGCCGGCGCCAAGAAGTACCTGGCCGACCAGGACTGGACCGACAAAACCGTGGTGGCCATTGCCTCGGGCGCCAATATGAACTTTGACCGCCTGCGCTTCGTCGCGGAACGCGCGGAAGTGGGTGAAGCCCGGGAAGCGGTGTTTGCCGTGACCATGCCGGAAGAGCGCGGCAGCTTCAAACGCTTCTGCGAACTGGTTGGCACGCGCAACGTCACCGAGTTCAACTACCGGATGCAGAGCACCGAGAAAGCCCACGTGTTCGTTGGCATTCAGATCACCCCGGGCGAATCCACCACGGTGGCGGACAATTTCCGGCACCACGGCTTTGGCGTGCTGGACCTGACCCAGGACGAACTGGCCAAGGCGCATCTGCGACACATGATCGGCGGTCGCTCCGACGAAGCCGTCAATGAACGGCTGTTCCGCTTTGAATTTCCGGAGCGGCCGGGCGCGCTGATGCGTTTCCTGAGCTGCATGCCGCCGGACTGGAACATCAGCCTGTTCCACTACCGCAACCAGGGTTCGGACTACGGCAATATCCTGGTCGGCCTGCAAGTACCGCCCTCTGACCGCGACGACTTCAGCCAGTTCCTGCAGAAAGTGGGCTATCGCTACTGGGATGAAAGCAACAACCCGGCTTATACGCTGTTCCTGCGCTAAAGGGAGCGCACCCCTACACGCTTCGCACCTTGCCCTGGTTCAAGCCAGGCAGGCCTAACACTCGCTTGGATGGGGTTTAGTCGCCAAATACCGTTTCCAGGCGGTCAGCATCCAAAACGCGTAAGGCCCAGGTTTGCAAGACTTCAGCGTCCGCGCTGTGAACGCGTGTGTTGGCCCAGTCGGGCAAGGTGCCAAACTTGCGTTGAAGCAGAGACAGGAGGACGTTGGCAGAGCCTTCCTGCTTCCCTTCCAGTTTGCTGGCGGCTTTCTCTCGGCGCAGCCTGACGCGTTGCAGGCTATTCAGTTGTTCCATCATGTCGGTATCCTCGTGCGCATCCAGGTGGTCAAAGAAGTCTTCATCCAGCGGCTCAGGCAGCGTGAGCAATCCATCCATCAGTTGAAAAACCACCAAGCGTGTGTCTTCATCGTAACGCCATTTCTTGAGTTGGCGGGCCAGGTGGAGTTTGCTGGCCAGACGGTGACGATCGGGCTCGGTGGCGCGGCTGGTTAATTGTGCCAGGATGACTGCCGCAAACGGGTTATCTGACGCCAGATTTTCCAATTCTGCCATGCGGTGCCGCCAACGGGCCAGGTTGATGACGGGGAAGCGAAAGGTCAGGTCATCGCCGAAA
>JBAYOI010000011.1:0-27059 GCA_041678365.1 Pigmentiphaga sp.
CCCTCGGGGGGCAGCGAAGCCGCGTAGCGGCGTAGCGTGGGGGCTCCTCTACCTACCGTCGTTGAATTCGACGTCGGAAATATCGGCTTTGCGCAAGCGCTGCGCAAACGGCGAGTTTTTGTCTGACGACGAGGGGGTGCCGCTCGCGGTGTTCCCCGCGGTTGAGAAGCCCCAGCGGTTCTGCGACCGGCTCCAGAGCGTTTGCGCCACGAAAGGCTTGCCGCGCAGCTTGGCAATCAGATAGAGGACGCCCACCGCGAAGGCGGTGGATACGAGGAAAATCGCGGCCATGGCCATTCCGATCAGGGCGATGACCGCCATGAGGACGGAGCGGATGATGGACGAAAGGGTTTCAGTCATGAGCGTTCCTTGCGGAGGAGAGCCTGCTTCGGTGACCCGGCAGTCCGGCCTGGGCTCGGCACTGCGGATCGGGCAGGCGTCAACTTAAGATAGAGATTATTGACTTCTTTTTCAAGTATCAATCTCTGTGTCAGTTTCCTGGGGCGGCAATTGCGAGGCCAGGACTTTGTCGATGCGCTTGCCGTCCATGTCGACGACTTCAAAGCTCCATCCGCCCCAATCCACGCGTTCACCCGTTGACGGGATCCGGCCCAATAACAACATTACCATGCCCGAAAGCGTGTGGTAGGTGCCGGAGTCTCCTTCTGGCAACTTATTGAGCCTCAGCAAATCTTCCATTTCGTGGACGTCAAGCAGGCCGTCCAGCAGCCAGGAGCCGTCTTCGCGCTGAATGGCGGAGGATTCCGAGGCATCAGTGTTGACCGGAAATTCGCCAACAATGGCTTCGAGTACGTCACGAAGTGTAACCAGTCCCTGGACTTCGCCGTATTCGTCGACGACCAGCGCGCTTTGGGTATGGGTGTTGCGGAAATTCTCCACCAGCTCCGTGCCGGTCAGGGTTTCAGGCACATAGAGCACCGGCGTCAGTTTGCTGCTGAGATCAATGGATTCGCCCGTCATGCTTTGCGCAAGCAAGTCTTTGGCACGGACAAAGCCGATGACGTCGGAGAGGTCTCCGCGGCAAACCGGGAACCGCGAATGATGCGAGGCCTCGATCTTGGCGGTGGAAACGTGCAGCGGGTCATCAATGTTCAGATAGACGATGTCGGAACGCGGCACCATCATGGAGGAAAGCTTGCGCTCATCAAGCCGGAACACGTTGCGGACCATTTGCTGCTCCGCCGCTTCAAAAATACCGGCCGTGGCGCCTTGGGCCATCAGGACCTGGATGTCTTCTTCCGTCACCATGTCCGAGTCCGTGGAGCGAAAGCCGAGCACTTTCAGGACCTTGTCCGTGCTGAATGACAGCAGGTGCACGAAGGGGGTGGCCACCCACGACAAAAAGCTCATGGGGCGGGAAATCAGCCCGGCAATGGTTTCGGCATACATCTGCCCGATGCGCTTTGGCACCAGTTCGCCAATGATAATGGACAGGAACGTGATCCCGATGATCACGATGGCCAGGGCGATGCCCGACGCCCAGGGAGCCAGGAAGGGGACGTGCAGATAGATGACTTCGGCCAGCGGTCGGGCCAGTGCGCTTTCCCCGACAATACCGGTCAGCAGCCCAATGGAGGTGATGCCGATCTGGACGGTGGAAAGAAAGCGGGTGGGGTGTTCGGAGAGCTCAAGCGCGGCGCGCGCTTTTTTGTCACCGTCATTGGCGCGTTGCTGGAGGCGCGAACGGCGTGCCGTGACGACGGCGATTTCGCTCATTGCAAACAGGCCGTTTGCAATAAATAGGATGAGTAGTAAAGCAATTTCCATAGGGTTGGTGACAAATTCCTACCGTTTTGGGCCGCATGCTGGCGTTTTGGCGGGCATCTTGGCAAGGTAGCAAATGTCACCCTTAGATGACGAAGCCCTAAGCATAGCTGACAAAATCAAGATTCCCAATGCGGATTTTGCGGGAGTAATCAGCAAAAACCGTAACGCTTCCATACAGATGAAAGGAAATGAGCGCTTGCCCTTTCGATGTTCAGCTATGCTTGGGGCGGAATGGCATGCCTTCACGGAAGGCGATTGGGCCGTGCACTCCTTGGACCTCGATACCGTTGATCATGAATGGATCTCCCGCGTCAACACTAAAAAAAGCCCCCACGCTTCACTGCCCCCCGGGAGGGCGCTTTTTGTCTTGGGAGCGGCCCGGCGACAAAAAAGCCCCCACACTGCGCCTTCGGCTTGCGATGGTGCTGAGCGGCATGTTGGTTCTGACCGCGGCAACGGCGCAAGTCCCTGAAATCACGATTGATCCTGGCAATCTGCCGCCTGAAATCCTCGAGCGCGTGATCGATGCCATTGACAGCATCGCCGAGATGGCGGACGACGTGGATGGCGGGGAAGGCCTGCGTTTGCGCCGTCGCGCGCGCGACGTGACCGTGACCACGCTCAATACGGAAGGCTATTTCTCGCCCGTCGTCAATTTGGATGCCGCGGTGGACGAAATCGGCCGGACCTGGGACATCACCATCAACCCCGGTCCGCGCACCGTGGTCCACGATCTGGATCTGGGCTTTGACGGGGCCATTGGGCAACCGCGGTTTGAACAAAACCGGGAGCGCCTGCGCCAGGACTGGCTGCTGCAGGAAGGCAAGCCGTTCCGGAACGCCGAATGGGAGTCGTCCAAAAGCACCTTGGTGACACAGGCCAGCGCCACCTACTTCCCGATTGCCCGGCTGACACAAACGGCGGCTGAGATCAACGCGGATGAGGCGCAGGGCAATTTGATCGTCAAGCTGGACAGCGGGCCGTCGGTATCGTTGGGGGAGATTCGGGTCAAGGGTTTGAAGCGGGTGCCGCAGTCCGTGATTGAACGATACATCCGCTATGAACGCGGCCAGCCGTATGAACGCAGGCGCATGGTGGATTGGCAGCAGGACTTGCAGGCTTCGCCGTTCTTCACCAGCGTCAAGGTGGATATTGCGCGCGACGACATCCTGCCGAAACAGGAACAAGAGGAGTTGCCCGAGGCCACGGGCGCGCTGGATCCCGCCGTGGCCGAGCAAGCCGAAACCCTGGCGCGCGAAGGCTATACCGGACCGGAAGAAGTCACGTTGCCGATCGAGGTCGAGGTAGTGGAGAGCCGTCCGCGCCGTATGAGCGTGTCGCTGGGGATTGACGATGAAGTGGGGCCGCGGATCGAGACCGTCTATCGGCAGAACATCGTTGCGGGTTTCCCGGTCGAGCTGGAAACGGGCTTGCGCCTGGACCCGAAGCGCAAGCTTGGCTATGCCGACATCCATTTGATTCCGCATGAAAACGGCTACCGCGACAGCTTCGGCGTCTTGGCGCAGGACGTCGATATTGAAGGTGTTCACACCAAACGCATGGCGGTCGGCGCCATTCGCCGCAAGACCTTTCCGCCCGCCTTTGGCAGCCGCGTTGAATATGAAGTGCGGTATGGTACCCAGCTTGCGCGCGAGTCCACCGAAATTGACCGGGTCGAGTCCTACAACATGAACTCCCTGATCGGCACGGCGGACCTGACGCGGCGCGACGTCAACGATAAATTCGATCCGCGGGAAGGGCATGTGCTGGGTGTCGGCGCGGGCTTGGGAACTGAACTGGGCGGGTCGAACCGGTTTGGCCGCCTGACCGCGCGCGGCCAGTACTGGTGGTCGCCGCGAACCGATTATGTGTTGACGACCCGGCTGGAGCTGGGACGTGTCTGGACCCGCAATATTGACCGGGTGCCTGATGACTTCTCGTTCCGTACCGGCGGCGCCAGTACGGTGCGCGGCTACAGCTACCTGGGGCTGGGGAGGGAGGTCGGCGGCGCGATCCGGGGTGACTTGTCGATGATCGTGGCGAGTCTGGAAGGGACCAAGTATTTTTCAGACATCCTGGGCGGCGCCCTGTTCATTGATACGGGCAATGTGTCGAGCAGCTTCGGCAAGGGACGCTGGTCCACCGGCGTGGGCGGCGGCATACGCGTCAAAACGCCCGCGGGGCCGCTCCAGGTCGATCTGGCCTATGGCCTCAGGACCAAGGACATCCGTTTGCACTTTGCTTTAGGGGTTGCATTTTGAGTTCGCCGGATCGTAAGCCATTGCCGAAGAAAGCGCGCCGCTGGTGGCTGGCGCTGGCCGCCGTGCTGGTGGCCATGGTGCTGGCCGTGGGCGGTGTATTGGGCTGGGTGGTGGGTACCCAGCAAGGTTTTTTGTGGGCGGTCAATACCGGCGGCAAGCTGGCCGGGGCCGCCATCACCGTCGATGGGCCGCAGGGCAGCTTATGGCGGGGCTTGTCAATCGAGCGCCTGCGGGTTGAGCATGAAGCCGCCGATCTTGACATCAAGCGCCTTGAACTGTCCGTGGCGTGGCGGCGGCTGTGGTCGCGCCATCTGCACGTCCGGCGCCTGAGCGCGAATCACGTCTTGCTGAGCTTGAAGCCCAGCAATGAACCGGACGAACCGAAAAAACCGCTGACCAGCTTGCGCTTGCCGCTGGGCGTCACGGCGGATCAGGTCGAGCTGGGGCAGCTTGATCTGGTGTCGGGCGATGAGGCGTTGCCGGTGTCGCTGGCCGGATTGGAGGCCGCGCTGGCGTCGGATGGCGTGGCGCACGAACTTCAGTTGAAGTCGCTGCGGGTGCTGGGGCCTGAACTTTGGCTGGATGCGCAGGGCGCGCTGGCCCTGGAAGGCGACGCGCCGTTCGCGCTGGAAGCGAATCTGCAACTGAACGGGCAGCAGGCGCAGCGCGGCTTTGTGCTGGATCTCCATGCCGAAGGATCGCTGGAGAGCTTGAAGGCCAGCGTGACGGGGAGCGGCGAAGGGATTGAGATCGACGCAACCACGACGCTGGCCTTGCTAGAGGGTTTTCCGCTGCGCCAACTGGACCTGAAGGCCAGCGGCATCGATCCGTCCGCGTGGGTCGCAGCTGCGCCGCGTGCGCAGCTGACCATCGTCAGCGATCTGCAGGTCCAGACCGAAGCGGGGCAAGCCGTGCTGCAAGGCAAGGTCGACGTGACGAATGCCGCGGCGGCGCGGCTGGATCAGCAAGGCCTGCCGCTGACTTTCCTGTCCACCGAGGTGGCGGTGCCGGTGGAGACCTTCGATGCGGCGGCGCTGGATCAACTGCGCATGACTTTCCTGGGCGGCGGTGCGGCGGAGGGCAGTGTTCGCTGGAAGCGCCAGTCGCCCGAGCAGACAATTGGCGAGGTGGTGGCGGGTTTACAGTTCACGGACCTGAACGCGCAGCAACTGCATGAGGCTGCGCCGTCTACCCGCTTGAGCGGTCCGGTGGCCTTGACCGCCAATGATGCGGAGCAGGCGGCGTCGCTGTCACTGAAAGGCCAGGGGCAGGGTGTGCCATTGAGTGTGGCCATGCAAGCCAAGTTGGCTGGGCAGGTCGTGACGGTGGAAACGCTTCGGCTGCAAGCGGGTGAGGCGCGTGCCGACGCCAAGGGCAAGTTGAGCCTGGCCGATGCGCAGGCATTCGAGGGCGAACTCGCGCTCAGCGCGTTCGATCCGGCGTTCTGGGTCAATGTCGACGCCCTGCCGCCCGCGGTATTGACCGCCAGGGCATCGGTGCGCGGTCGGCTGTCGCCCGCCCTGGCAGGCACGGCGGACGTCACGATTGATCCGGCCAGCCGCTGGAACGGCGCCGTGGCGCGCGGCGAGGCCACGGTTCAGTTTGACGGCGATCGTTTGCCGAAGGTGGATGCCGACTTGCTGGTCGGCGCCAATCAGATTCAGGCCCACGGCGCTTATGCGCGGCGCGGCGATGTGCTGAACCTGGATATCAAGGCCCCGCAGTTGGCGCAGCTGACGTCTTTGCTGGACGGTGCGCTGGAGTTGGGCGGCACGCTGGTCCGCGGCGACGTCCTGCCGAGCCTGGATGCCACGCTGGCTGCCCAGGGCTTGAAGCTGCCGGGAGACGTGTCGCTGAAATCAGCCTCGGGGCGCATCCAGGTGGGCGAAGCGCCAGGCAAATCGAAGGATTGGGCGGCGGTTCCGTTGAACATTGCACTGACGCTGGCTGAAGCGTCGGCCTCCAGCGCGCCGCAGGCGGTGCTGGAGAAGGCCGTGTTGAACGTGACCGGCAGCGTGGCCAGCCATCAGGCCGACCTGGAGGCCACCTTCGTCCCGACGGACGGCAGTTCGCCCGCGCTGGTGGATCTTGCCCTGACCGGGCAGTGGCAGGCGGTGCAGACCCGCCAGCGTGCCGCGGGTTGGACCGGTAGCCTGACCAAGCTCAACGCGTCGCGGGACGCGTTGGGGTTTTCGGTGCTTGAACCGATGTCCATCGCCTACCGTACGGCTGCCCCGCGTGGCGAGTGGGATTGGCAGATCGGCGCGACGCGGATTGCCGTGAAACTGCCCGAAGGGCGGCAGGGCATGCTGATCCATGAAGGCTCACAGGGAGGAGCGGGGTTCTGGGAGACGCGCGGCAAGGCGGATGGTCTGGCCTGGGCGCCCGACATTCTGCTTGATATGGCGGATACCTCGTCAAAAGACGAATCCGTCGTCATTCTTGATGGCTTGTGGGACCTCAAGCACCAAGGCACCTTGTCCGGCGAGCTCTGGGTCAAGCGCCGCAGCGGGGATATCTGGCTGCCTGGGGATCCGCCCGGGGCCTTGGGCCTGAGCGAGCTTGAGCTGGCGTTGACGGCCACTGCGCAGGGGCGCGACCGCAGCCGCCTGGACCTGCGCGGCGTGATTGCCGGGACGCAGATCGGGCGCATCGACCTGCAAGGCCAGGCGGGCTTGCTCAGCCAGGACGGCGCGCTGGGACTGGACGAGGGCCGACCCGCGTATGTGGATGCGAACGTGGACCTGCAGGACATCGGCTGGATTGCCATGTTTGCCACCGACGCGGTCGAGCTGGGCGGCAAGATCCAGGGCAAGATCCGCGTGGCGCAGGAGGCGGGCGCGCTGCGCGGTTCGGGTGCCTTGAACGGCCGGGACATCCGCGTGCTGCGCCTGGATGACGGCTTGCGCTTGCTGGATGGCACGATGACGCTCAGCTTCAAGGACGAGGACATCGTGCTGGAAGCGCTGCGCTTTCCGAGCGTGATCCGCGTCGAACCGCGCGATACGCGGGTGATGCGCTGGATCCGGGAGGAGAGCAAGGGCGGCGAGGTGGTGGTGACTGCCAACTGGAATCTGTCCAGCGCGTCCGGCCAGGCCAGTCTGAAGGCGGATCGCTACCCCGCCTTGCAGCGGTCGGACCGTTTTGTGGCGGGGTCGGGGCAGGTGGACCTGAAAATATCGCCGGAGCGCTTGAATATTGACGGCAAGTTCAACGTTGACAGCGGCTGGATCGATCTGGGCACGAAATCCTTGCCCAGCCTGTCCTCGGATGTCTACGTTGTCCGTGATACCCCCAAGAAAAAACCCTCGCCGATGCAGATGGTGCTGAATGTGGCTTTGAACCTGGGCAACCATTTCTATCTGGAAGGTTTCGGCCTGGATACCGGCATCACCGGGGAGCTGAACGTCACCACGGCGCCTGCCGGCGGGATGTTGGCCAAAGGAGACGTCCGCACCAAGGAAGGGCGCTTCGAGGCCTACGGCCAGCAGCTTGACGTGCGGCGCGGCGTGATCACCTTCTACGGTGAAATGGCCAATCCGAACCTCGACATCATGGCGCTGCGCACCAACACCCAGGTTCAGGCCGGCGTACGGGTGGGCGGCACGGCCAAGGACCCGCGCATTTCGCTGGTCTCCCAGCCTGAAGTCAGCGATGTTGAAAAACTGTCCTGGCTGATTCTGGGGCGGGGGCCTGACGACGGCTTTGGCAGCGGCGATGCCACCATGCTGCTGGCGGCGGCGGGCAGCATGTTCGGTGACGGCGGCGAACCGCTCTATCGTCAGCTGGGGCTGGATGAAATGGGCATTCGCTCCGGCAACGTCGGCAGCTCGCGCGGCCTGCTGCCCGAACGGACGGTGGCCACGGGCTCAACCTCTTCCACCCACCAGACAACCAGCAACCAGTTTTTCATCATCGGGAAAAAACTGAGCGAGAAAATGAACTCCAGTTTCGAGCTGGGGCTGTCGGGCGGCGATGGCGTCGTCAAATTGGGTTACCAACTCAGCCGCCGTTTGTCCGCGGTGGCCAAAGTGGGCACCATCAATGGTCTAGACTTGTTGTATTACGTGTTCTTCAACGATTAATCGTGGGATAGGAAGCCTGCGCGAGGGCTACAATCGTGGACTTTGTTCTTCACGGGGCCGCGCGCACGCCTCGCCTGCTCCGTCCCACACGAGGTTTTGAACCATGAGTATCAAAAGCGATCGCTGGATACGCCGTGCCGCTGCCGAGCAGGGCATGATCGAACCTTTCGAGCCGGGCCAGGTCCGCGCCGTCAATGGCCAACGCATCGTCAGCTATGGCACGAGCAGCTATGGCTACGACGTCCGGTGCGCGGATGAGTTCAAAATCTTCACGAACATCAACTCCACCATTGTTGACCCGAAGGCCTTCGATGAAAAGTCCTTCGTGGATTTCAAGGGCGACGTCTGCATCATCCCGCCCAACTCCTTCGCCTTGGCGCGCACCGTCGAGTTCTTCCGGATTCCGCGCAGCGTGTTGACGATTTGCCTCGGAAAAAGCACCTATGCCCGTTGCGGCATCATCGTCAATGTCACGCCGCTTGAACCGGAATGGGAAGGGCATGTGACACTGGAGTTCTCCAATACCACGCCCTTGCCCGCCAAAATCTATGCCGGCGAGGGGTGTGCGCAAATGCTGTTTTTTGAAAGTGATGAGGTATGTGAAACCTCGTACGCTGACCGGGGGGGCAAATACCAAGGCCAACTCGGCGTCACACTTCCTCGAACCTAATTTACCCGCCCGCAGGTGCTGCCATGAAATTTCGCTTTCCCGTCGTGATCATCGACGAAGACTACCGTTCCGAGAACGTGTCTGGCCTGGGCGTCCGAGCGCTCGCGGCGGCGCTCGAAGAAGAGGGAATGGAAGTGCTGGGGGTGACCAGCTATGGTGACCTCACGTCCTTTGCCCAGCAGCAAAGCCGGGCCAGCGCGTTCATTTTGTCGATCGACGATGAAGAGTTCGGAGAAGGATCGCCGGAAGACGTGGCCGATGCCGTGCGGAAACTGCGCGCTTTCATTGGCGAACTGCGCTTCCGCAACACGGAAATTCCGATCTATCTGTATGGTGAAACCCGTACGTCTCGCCACATCCCGAACGACATCCTGCGCGAGCTGCATGGCTTCATCCATATGTTCGAGGACACGCCGGAGTTTGTGGCGCGGCATATCATTCGCGAAGCCAGAAGCTATCTGGACTCGCTGCCGCCGCCGTTCTTCCGCGAACTGGTCAAGTATGCGCAGGACGGTTCCTATTCCTGGCACTGTCCGGGGCACTCCGGCGGCGTGGCCTTCCTGAAGAGCCCGGTCGGCCAGATGTTCCATCAGTTCTTCGGCGAGAACATGCTGCGCGCCGACGTCTGCAACGCGGTGGACGAACTGGGGCAACTGCTGGACCACACCGGGCCGGTTGCGGCGTCGGAACGCAATGCGGCGCGGATCTTCAATGCGGACCATTGCTTCTTCGTGACCAATGGCACGTCCACGTCGAACAAGATCGTCTGGCATGCCAACGTGGCGTCGGGAGATATCGTGGTGGTGGACCGCAACTGCCACAAGTCCATCCTGCACGCCATCATCATGGTTGGCGCGATTCCGGTCTTTCTGCGGCCGACCCGCAATCACCTCGGCATCATCGGGCCGATTCCGCTCGATGAGTTCCATCCCGAGAGCATCCGGAAGAAGATCGAGGCCAATCCTTTCGCCAAGGCAGGCAACGGTCGGCCGCCGCGGATCCTGACCATTACCCAGAGCACCTATGATGGCGTGGTCTACAACGTGGAAATGATCAAGGAGGTGCTCGGCAGCTCCATCGACAACCTGCACTTTGACGAGGCCTGGATTCCGCATGCGGCCTTCCATCCGTTCTACCGGAACATGCACGCCATTGGCGAAGGCCGTCCGCGCAGCAAGGATGCAATGGTCTATGCCACCCACTCCACGCACAAGCTGCTGGCGGGCTTGTCCCAGGCATCGCAGATCGTCGTGCAGGAGTCGGAGAATCGCAAGCTTGACCGCAACATCTTCAATGAAGCGTATCTGATGCATACGTCCACGTCGCCGCAATACGCGATCATTGCGTCGTGCGACGTCGCGGCGGCCATGATGGAGCCGCCCGGCGGCACCGCGCTGGTGGAGGAGAGCATTGCGGAAGCGCTGGATTTCCGACGCGCCATGCGCAAGGTGGAAGCCGAGTATGGATCGAGCGACTGGTGGTTCAAAGTGTGGGGCCCCGATCACCTGACGCAGGAAGGGCTGGGCGATCAAAGTGACTGGCTGCTGGAAAGCAATGCCGACTGGCACGGTTTTGGCAATCTGGCGCCGGGCTTCAATATGCTCGATCCGATCAAGGCCACCATCGTTACGCCGGGACTGGACGTGTCCGGTACTTTTGCCGAGACCGGCATTCCGGCGTCGATCGTCAGCCGCTTCCTGACCGAGCATGGCGTGGTGATCGAGAAAACCGGCCTTTACTCTTTCTTCATCCTGTTCACGATCGGCATCACCAAAGGACGCTGGAATACTTTGTTGACGGCTCTACAGCAGTTCAAGGATGATTTCGACAGAAACCAGCCGCTGTGGAGAATTCTGCCCGAGTTCTGTCATGCCTTCCCGCAATATGAGCAGGTTGGCCTGCGTGACCTGTGCACCCGTATCCACCAGATGTACCGTGAATACGACGTGGCGCGGATGACCACGGAAATGTATCTGAGCGATATGGTGCCCGCCATGAAACCGGCGGATGCCTTCGCAAAAATGGCGCATCGTGAAATTGAACGGGTCGAGATCAATGAGCTGGAAGGCCGTATCACCAGCGTGCTGCTGACGCCGTATCCGCCGGGCATTCCGCTGTTGATCCCGGGCGAGCGCTTCAACAAGACCATTGTTGATTACCTGCGCTTCACCCGCTTGTTCAACAACGAGTTCCCGGGCTTTGGCGTGGATATTCACGGTTTGGCCGCTGAGAAGCTGGAAGACGGCACGCGACGCTATTATGTTGACTGCGTCAAGGAAGGCTGAGCGGGGCTTGGGCTTTCATGGTTGACGTTGTTGTCATTGGCGCCGGCGCGGCGGGCATGATGTGCGCGTCCGTAGCCGGGCAGCGTGGCTTGAGCGTGGTGTTGATCGATCATGCGGAAAAGCTCGGTGAAAAAATCCGGATATCGGGCGGCGGCCGCTGCAACTTCACCAATCGTGAAGTCGGTACGGCCAACTTCCTGTCTGAGAACCCGCGTTTTGCCTACTCCGCGCTGTCCCGGTATACGCCGCAGGACTTTCTGGCGCTGCTGGCCAAGTATCGGATTGGCTGGCATGAAAAACACCGCGGCCAACTGTTCTGCGATGCATCGAGTGAAGACATCATCGAGGTGTTGCGCCAGGAGTGCGCGGCGGGCCGCGTCCAGTGGAGAATGCCTTGTCAGGTGGACGGCATCGAAGGCGCGGCAGGGGGCGGCTTTACGCTGGGGACCTCGCAGGGGCCACTGTCGGCCCGGCAAGTGGTGATTGCCACGGGCGGCCTGCCGGTCGCCCAGATCGGCGCCACGGATTTTGGCCTGCGGATCGCCAAACAGTTCGGCATGCCTTTGGTGGATACGCGTCCGGCCTTGGTGCCGCTGACTTTTCCGGCTGAGGTCTGGGCGCCGTTCCTTGCGTTGGCAGGCGTGTCGCTGGAGGTGGATATCCGCACAGGTGAAGGCAAGGCGCAGGCGCAATTTCGCGAAGACCTGCTGTTCACGCACCGGGGCCTGTCGGGGCCGGCCGTCCTGCAGATTTCCAGCCATTGGAATCCGGGCCAGGCCTTGCGCATTGATTTCTGTCCTGGCCAGGACCTCCGGGCCAGTCTGCGACAGGGCAAACAAGGCGGCCGCCAGCATCTGTCGACGCTGCTGGCGTCGATGCTGCCGAAGCGCTTGGCCGATTTCTTTCTTGACGCCAGCCCCGCCTTGCAGGGAAAGCCGTTGGGCGAGCATCGCGTTGCCGACGTGCCGGACCGGATGCTGGATGCGCTGGCGGCAAGTGTGCAAGCTTGGCGGATTACGCCGTCGGGCACGGCCGGTTATAAAAAAGCCGAAGTGATGCGGGGCGGGGTCAGTACCCGCGCCTTGAATCAGCAAAGCCTGGAAAGCAAGACCGTGCCGGGGCTGTATTTCATCGGCGAGGTGGTGGACATGACCGGCTGGCTCGGCGGCTACAATTTCCAATGGGCCTGGTCTTCGGGCGTGGCCTGTGGACGGGCGTTGCGCGCAGCGGAATGATCGCGGAGGGCTTCGCTCACGCGGGCGGTTCTCGGCGGCGCCGCCGATTCCTGTCAGAATGCGCTTTTCAATTGCACTGGTTTTAAGGAAAGTCGATGAATACACCCAATGACCGTCGTTACGCCAAAACCCATGAGTGGGTGCGGGAAGTGGAAGGCGTGCTGGAAGTTGGCATCAGTGACCATGCCCAGGAACAATTGGGTGACCTGATGTTCGTGGGCGATGTGAAAGTGGGCGCCCACCTTGAGGCGGGCGCGCCCGCGGGCGTGGTCGAATCCCTGAAAACCGCGTCGGACATCCATGCGCCGGTCAGCGGCACCATTGTTGCCTTCAATGAAGCGCTGGCGGCTGCGCCCGAGCAAGTCAATGAAGCGCCGTATGGCACCTGGATCTTTCGGCTGAAGCCGGATGCGCCGTTCGATGGATCAGGCCTGCTGGATGCGCAGGGCTACCTGACGGCCGTTGAGTAAGCGCCTGCTTTGTATGCCAGCCTTCAGGATTGGCGGGTGTAGGTGACAAAGTCATAATGCCAATCCCCTTCCGGGGCGGCGGCTTCCCGGTGGGTCTCGCGCCATTGGCGCGCATCCAGCGCGGGGAAGAAGGCGTCGCCGTCAACGTCGGCGTCAATCTCGGTGGCAATGATTTCATCCGCTTGCGCCAGGCTCAGCCGGTAAATCTCTTCCCCGCCGATCACAAACGCCTCCGCGGCGGGCGCGGCCACGGCCAGCGCGGCTTCCAGGCTGTTGACCACCTCGGCGCCCGATGCGTGGTAGCCCAAGGTGCGCGTGATGACGATGTTCAGCCTGCCGGGCAGCGGGCGTCCCAGCGATTCCCAGGTCTTTCGTCCCATGATGATGGGATGACCGAAGGTGGTCCGTTTGAAGTGGGCCAGGTCTTCCTTGAGTTTCCAGGGCAGGGCGTTGTTGCGGCCAATCGTCCGGTTTTTGCTGTAGGCCACGATGAGGCTGAGTTTGGCTGGCATAGGTCTTCCTGGTGAGCAAAGCTTGAATTTCGGGTAATCCCTTGTTTTAGCAAAAGAAAACGTTCAGGGTAGGGAAATTCTGATAAAAGAAACAGTTTGGTCCTGCCGCTCCACGCACCTGATTGGCGCCGGGGCCGTGTCTATCGGTTTTACCAGCTAGGAATATTATGGGAACAACGATTACATTGCAGGCAAAAGACGGGTTTGAACTGTCCGCGTATCGGGCGGAGCCGCAAGGCAAGGCGCGCGGCGGCGTGGTCATTTTGCAGGAAATTTTCGGCGTCAATACCCACATCAAAGACGTGTGCGAACGCTATGCAAAGCAAGGCTATCTGGCCGTTGCACCGGCTTTGTTCGACCGCGTCCAGCCGGGCGTGGATCTGGGCTATGAGGCCGCCGATGTCGAGCAAGGCAGGAAACTGAAGGCCGACAGCCCGCTGGAGAGCGCGCTGCTTGACGTTGAGGCCGCCATCCAGGCCGCGTCGGAAGCGGGCCGGGTGGCCGTCATTGGTTACTGCTGGGGCGGATCGCTGGCGTATGCCGCCGCTACCCGCCTGGACGGACTGTCCGCCGCCATTGCCTATTACGGCGGTGAGATTGCCAAGCTGTCCAATGAAAAGCCGAAAGTGCCGACACTGGCGCATTTTGGAGAAACGGATGCCTCCATTCCGCTGAGCGACGTTGACAAACTGCGCGCCGCCCAGCCGGAAGTGGAAGTGCACGTGTATGGCGCCGGTCATGGCTTCAGCTGCGATATGCGCGGCGCCTATCATGCGCCGAGCGCGGCGCTGGCGCTTGAGCGCACGCTGGCCTGGCTGTCCAAGTACGTGGATTAACGTTAGAAATCAACTTCTATTCAAGCTAAAGAAAAGCCCGCCCCGCGTCGTTAAAGACGATGGGCGGGCTTGCTTTTTTGTTGCCGGGCCGCGACGGCACGTAGTGCCTAGCGTGGGGGCTTCCATATATTGCCGGGCCGCCTCCGTTATTTCTCTATTTCCATAGGATTGCCATGAGCGCGCAGCCAAAATCCATCACCGCGGTTGGTTTCATCATTCTGGGGCTGTTGTTCGCCGCGTTGGGCGTCGCGCTGAACGATGCGCGCTCGCTGGCCTTGGCGGGACTGCCGCTGTACGGGATCAGCTGGGCCGGTGCGCTGCTTGCGGCCATCATGGCGGTGTACGTGCTGAGCCGGACCGCCGTGACCGCTGCGGATAAAGGCGCGAACGCTGATGACGCGCAGAGCGTGATCGAGCAAGCGCAACTGGCGCAGCTGCGCGGCTGGGCCAAGCAGGTCGGCGGCAGCGCCGAAGGCGTGCTCGGTGCCGGCGGCAAGGCGCAGGCGCTGCTGCAGGCGCAACAGCGGGAAACCGAGAGCATGGTGGCGGCATCGCAAGTGCTGGTTGAGGAAATGACCGGTGTTGTGGCGCAGCTGTCGGCGGCGAAGGATGCGGCCGAGGAGTCGGGCGCGCACATCGTGCAGGGACAAGACGTGGTGGACACCGCCTCGTCCGCCGTGACGGACCTGGCGGCCAGCATTGAAACCGCGGCGGGGGTGGTGCGCTCGCTGGAGGACGAGTCCGGCAACATCGGGCAAGTGCTGGGCGTGATCCAGAGCATTGCCGGCCAGACCAACTTGCTGGCGCTGAATGCGGCGATCGAGGCCGCGCGCGCTGGTGAGCATGGCCGCGGGTTTGCCGTGGTGGCGGATGAGGTCCGGACCTTGGCCAGCCGGACCCAGCAGTCCACCGAAGAAATCCGCCAGATGATCGAACGCTTGCAGGACAACTCGCGTCAGGTGGTGCAAGCGATTTCGGCTGGCCAGAGCAAGGCGGCCGATACCGTGGCCAAGGTGCACGAAGTGAAGGATTTGTTGACCGGCATCCTGGACTCCCTGCAGGTGATCGTGGATGCGAACAGCAACCTGGCCGCGGATCTGGGTCAGGAAAACAACCAGGTGCAGGCGCTGCAGAAGTCGGCGCAGCAGATTCTGGCGAAATTGAGCCAAACCGCCGAGCAGATCCAGGCCATTTGTGTGTCGGCCGAGCAGGTGCGCGGCGCCGCGGAGGCGCCGCAAGGCTGATCCCTGGCCAGCCCCGTGGGGGCTGGCCGTCTGTTGTTTCCCCCTATTTTGCTCCCCTGGGCTCTGCGCTACGATCGCGGGATTGCTTGAATAGGTGACCGGACCATGACAACAGCCCTGAGGATCGCGCAAGGCCGCTTCGGCCGAGTGTCCTTGCTTGACATGGATACGCCGCTGGCGCCCCATGCGCATTCTCAGTGTCATGCCATCTTTAAGGTCAGCGGCGCGGATTCCGCCTTCTACATCAATGACGAGCGCCTGCCTGTCACCGAGCGGACCGCCATCCTGGTCAATGCCTGGGAGCCGCATTACTTCTTCAGTGAACCGGACTTTCCGCGCACGGTCTATCTGGTGCTCTATATCGAGCCGGAATGGATGTCCTCGCTGCACAGCCCGCTGCACGTCGCCGCCCATCCCCGTTTCTTTCCGCAATCCTGCGTGGCGCTGCCCGCCGATATCCGCAGGCGGGTGGACCACCTGGTGGCGTTGATGATGTCGTTGGTGCCGGTATCGCAAGACAAGCTGGAGTCCGAGCTGTTCGAACTGATGGTGGCCGTGTGCGAGCGATATTCGGCCTGGGGCCGCCATGATGCGCTGTTTCTGCCGCCGGGCGGCCTGGTGCAGGACGCCCGCATCAACAAGGCCATTGCCGCCATCCGCAGTAATCCGGGGCAGACGCAGGACATCGAGCAACTGGCGCACTCCGTGCATCTGTCGCGCGCCCAGTTTTTTCTGCGCTTCAAGCGCAGCACCGGGCTGACGCCCGCCATGTTCATCAATATGCAGCGGGCCGAAGTGGCCTGCAAGCGCCTGGCCCAGGAATCCTACTACGGCAGCGTCGGCAAATTGGCGGATGAGTTGGGCTTTACCGATCAAGCGCATTTCACCCGTTTCATCCGCAACCATCTGTGCGTCACGCCCACGGATTACCAACGGGTCGTGCACCTCTACGACGGCCTCTGAGCGCATTGGCCCGCATTTCAAGACGCTATGGCAAAAAGCCGGAGCCGCCGTCAAGGTGTTTTCCGCAAGTTCTCCCTACCATGAAGGCATAAAAGGCGGTTCATCCGCTCATCTGTCTTTTTGGAGGAGACACCATGTCGTTGAACAAGATGCTGGCGGCTTGCGCCATCACGGTCAGCCTGGCGGGCGCATCGTTGGCGGTCCAGGCCAAGGAGTTGCGCCTGGGGCTGATCGTGACCAATACCCATGCGTGGACGAAGGCGGCCGAGGCCATGGGCAAGGAGCTGTCCGAGAAGTCGCAGGGCAAGTACTCCGTGACGCTGTTCCCGGCCGGGCAGTTGGGCAATGAGGCCCGGATGTTGCAGCAGTTGCAGACCGGCGCGCTGGACATGGCGTTCATGACGGTGGCGGAAATCACTAACCGGGTGCCGGACTTCGGCGCCTTGTTCGCGCCCTACCTGGTCAACAACGTCAAAGAGTCCGGTGAATTGCTGAACGGTCCCACCGCGCAGAAATTGCTGGAAAGGCTGCCGCGCGAGGTGGGGGCGGTCGGGGTCGGCTACGGCGCCGCCACCATGCGCTTGATGCTGAACGCCTATCCAACCAACAGCGTGGCGGATATCAAGGGCCGCAAGATGCGGATTACGCCGTTCCCGCCGATGCGGGACTTTTATCAGTTGCTTGGCGCCGCTTCAACACCGATGCCGATCACCGATGTCTATGACTCGTTGGCCAACGGTCAGGTGGACGGGGTCGATACCGACGCCGAGCAGACCTGGCTGTTGAAATTCCATGATCGCGCGCAGACCGTGCTGTATTCGCGCCACATGATGTTTCCGGTGGTGGGCCTGGTGTCGAACCGGCTCTGGCAGCAGTTGCCGCCCGCGGATCGCGAGCTGATCAGCAGTACGGCCAAGAAGCATCTGAACGGTCTGTTCGACAGCTATATGAAAGTCGAAGAGGAGATGGTGGCCCATATCAAGGCATCCAAGGTCCAGGTGTCCGAAGTGGGTCCGGAATTCTTTGGTGACGTGCTGGCGCAATGGGAAAAGACCTGGCTTCAGCGTGCGCCCGTCCTGGCGGATCTGCGTAAAGAAGCAGCCGCCATCAAGCGCTAATCCGGCGGGCGCGCATGGCGCGCCCCGCCCATTGGGTATTCCTCATGCAACGATTTCTTGCTTTGTTCAGCGAGCGGATTGCGCGCGTCGAGCGCGCGCTGATTGCCGTGATTGCGATCGCGCTGCCGCTGATGATTCTTCTCAATACCGCCGGGCGCGCCGTGCGCAGCCCGATCTACTGGATGGATGAGTTGGCGATCCTGCTGATGGTCTGGATGGCCTTGTTCGGCATCTCGCTGACCATCCGCACTCGCGACGCCGTGGCCGTGACGATGCTGCTGGAGCTGGCGCCGCTGCCGGTGCTGAAGGCGATGAAAGTGTTGATTGATGTCTTCATCCTCGCCTTCACCGTGGCCTTGCTGGTGATGTGCTGGTTCTGGTTCGATCCGGTCACGCTGATCCGCGTCAATTTCGATTTCCATGCTTTTTCGGGTGAAGGTTTCAACTACATCTACGAAGACACGACCGACACCCTGGACGTGAGGAAGTTCTGGTTCTGGCTGATGATTCCGTTCTCGGCGCTGACCTCGACCGTTCACGGCCTGTCCAATCTGATCACCACCGTGCAGACGCCGGCATCCGAGCTGAAAGCAGCCATGTCCGTGCCGGTGGTCAGCAGCATGGAGTAAGACAATGCTCACAACCTTGGTTTTCGTTGTCCTGTTGTTTCTTGGCGTACCGATCGCGCTGGTGCTGGCGCTGACCACGCTGTTCTATATCTATGACAGCAATAATCTGGTGCTGTTCCTGTCGTTCCCGCAGCAGTTCTTCGGCGCGATGGAAAGCTACGGCATGCTTGCCATTCCGCTGTTCATGTTTGTCGGTGAACTGATGAACGAAGGCGGCATCACGCGCCGCCTGGTGGGGCTGGCGTCCGTGTTCGTCGGCCATGTGCGCGGCGGCATGGCCTACATCAACATTCTTGCCAATGCCTTTCTGGCGTCGATTGTCGGCTCGGCCAATGCCCAGGTGGCAGTGATGGGGCAGGTCATGGTGCCGGAAATGACCCGCCAGGGCTACTCACGCGGCTTTGCCACGGCAACCACCTGCGCCGGGGCGCTGCTGGCGCCGATCTTGCCGCCATCGATGCTGTTCGTGCTGTATGGCGTGATGGCGCAGATCTCGATTGGCGACATGTTCATCGCCGGGATCATTCCCGGGCTGCTGATGACCGCGTGCTTCATCGTGGTGATTGCCTTGCTGGGCTGGCGCTACAACTATCCGCCCGGCGTCCGGTTGAGCCGCCAACAAAAAATCCGAAATATCCGGGATGCCTTGCCGTCGCTGGCGGTGCCCGCGGTGATGATTCTCGGCATTCTCGGCGGCGTCACCACGCCGACCGAGGCCGCCGCGCTGGGCGCCTTGGCGGCCGTCGTGGTGGGACGCTTCGTGTACCGGGAGATCCGCTTCGATCGGGTGTCGGGCATGCTCCTGCGCGTCGGGCTCAATACCGGCGTGGTCCTGGCGCTGGTGGCCGCGGCGGGGGTGTTCGGCTGGGTCATTGTCTTTGAGAAAGTGCCGCAGGAACTGGCGGTGATGCTGCAAACCATCACCACGGATCCCTTTGTCTTCATGTTGTTGGTCGGGCTGCTACTGCTGGTGGTTGGAACGGTGCTGGACGGTATTCCCGCCTTGATCCTGTGGACCCCGATTCTGTTGCCGGTGGCCACGGACGTGTATGGGATCAGTCCTTATCACTTCGGCGTGGTGATCTGCATCAACCTGACGGTGGGCCTGCTGTCACCGCCGGTCGGCACGGTGCTCTACGTTGCCGAACGCGTGACCGGCGCCAAGCAATCGGAGTTTCTTGGTCCGCTGATGCCTTATCTGGGCATCACTGTCTTGCTGCTGGTCCTGCTCTCCTGGCAGCCGTGGCTGGTGACCGCCTTGATCAACTGACCCGCAGCAGACGCCATGCCTATTTCTTTGGATACCGTATACGACTACGTGATTGTCGGGGGCGGCTCGGCCGGTTGCGTGCTGGCCAATCGCCTGTCGGCGGACCCGCGCCATACGGTGGTGTTGATTGAAGCCGGGATCGATACGCCGCCGGGGCAGGTGCCGAGCGAGATCCTCGACAGCTACCCGATGCCGCTATTTTATGGAGATAAATATATCTGGCCCGGCCTGCGGGCGCGTACGTCGCCGCGCGCCGCCGGGCCCCGGGCCTATGAGCAGGGCCGGGTGATGGGGGGCGGTTCGTCGATCAACGTGCAATCGGCCAACCGGGGCCTGCCGCGCGACTACGAGGAGTGGGTCGAGATGGGCGCCGAAGGCTGGGGCTGGGATGACGTCCTGCCTTATTTCCGCAAGCTGGAGCGAGACTTGGATTTTGACGGCCCCTTGCATGGCAAGACGGGTCCGATTCCGATCCGGCGGATCCTGCCTCGCGATTGGCCGGCCTTCCCGGCCCGCATGGCGCAGGCTTTCCAGGATCAGGGCATTCCTCTGCGCCAGGATCAGAATGCGGACATGGAAGATGGCGTGTTTCCGGCGGCGTTTTCGAACGCCAACGATGCCCGGGTCTCGGCGGCGGCGGGTTATCTGGATGCTGAAACGCGGGCGCGGCCGAATCTGCTCGTGCTGGCTCAGCATCAGGTCACACGATTGCTGCGGGAAGGCCGACGCATCAACGCGGTTGAGGTCCGGGATGCGCAACGCGGCGTACACCGCATCAAGGCGCATCGCGTCGTGCTGACCGCGGGCGCCTTGCAGTCGCCGGCGCTGCTGATGCGCGCGGGCGTCGGGCCCGGCGCCATGCTGCGGGACTTGGGGATTCCGGTGGTAGTTGATCTGCCGGGGGTTGGCCGGAACCTGCGTGACCATCCCACACTGACGCTGTGCCAATACCTGCCCAAGGCATTGCGCTTGCCACCGTCCCATCGTCGTAGCAGTCTGCTGTGCGTGCGCTATTCGTCCAAGATGGAAGGCGGCCAGGAGGCGGATATGTACGTTGGCGCGTCGGCCAAGGCGGGCTGGCATGCCATCGGCCAGCGGCTGGCCTTGTATTTCCTGTGGTGCAACCGCCCGTATTCGGTGGGTTCGCTGACCTTGCGCTCCGCGTCGCCGGATGACTTCGCCGCGATTGACTTGAATCTGTTGTCGGATCCGCGGGACATGGCGCGCATGAAAGCGGGCGTGCGCTTCTTGGCGCAGACCCTGGTGTCGCCGGGCTTGAATCCGGACCCTCGCGACTTCTTCCCTGCGTCGTTCTCGCCGCGCATCAAGGCGCTGAGCCGGGTGTCGGGCCGCAACCGGGTCCTGACCTCGATGCTGGCGCAGGGCCTGGATGTGCCGCAGCCCTTGCGGCACTGGCTATTGAAGACCTTCATGCTGAACGGCGTGTCCTTTCTTGACGTGCTGGCCTCGGACAGCAAGCTGGAGGCTTTCATTGATCAACATGTGTTCGGGGTCTGGCATCCGAGCGGCACATGCCGGATCGGCCGCTCACCGGATGAAGGCGCGGTGGTGGATCGGCACGGCAAGGTGTTCGGACTGGAGAACGTCTGGGTATCGGATGCGTCGGTGATGCCGCGTTTGCCCACGGCGAACACGAACATTCCGACCATGATGATTGCCGAAAAAATCAGCGATGGCCTGTTGAACGCGTGAGTGCGCCGCCGTGCCCGGCAACCTGACCGGGCATGGGCTGGCGTCAGACAGCCATCGGCGCGGTCAGCGGGGCGTGGTGCTGATAGTTGATCAATTGGAAGTCAGCGGGCTCCACTTTTTCCAGCCATGCCGGTTCGTACTTGCCGGTTTGGGCGTAGTCCGGAATGCGCTCGGACAGTGCAAGCTGGGGCGCGGGATACGGCGTGCGCTGGAGCTGTTCTTCCAGCATTGGCACATGGTTTTCATAAATGTGCGCGTCGCCGATGAAATAACTGAACCATTTTGGGCGGTAACCGGTCAGACGGCCCACCAGGTGCAGCAGCGCGGCGCCCTCGGTCAGGTTGAACGGCGCGCCCAGGCCCAGGTCGTTCGAACGGATGTAGAGGCACAGGGAAATCTCCCCGGTGCTGGCGTTGGGCAGGAACTGATAAAGCAGATGGCAGGGGGGCAAGGCCATCTCTTCAATTTGCGCCCAGTTCCAGCCATGAAAGAGAATGCGCCGGTCCGACGGATTCCGGACGATAGTGTCCAGGCATTGCCGCAGTTGATCCACGGCCTTGTACAGCAGCACGTGTTCGCTGCCCGCGTGATCAAACCGTCCCAGCGTCTGATAGCCGCGCTGTTGCGCATCCTGAAGTTGCGCCTGGGCCGCGGCGGGCAACAGCTTGTAGGCGGGCCACTCGCGCCATTGCACGCCGTAGATCGACCCGAGGTCGTCATCGCCAAGGCGATAGGGGTTGTCCAACCACGCCTGGTTCTCATTGGCATTCTGATCCCAGACTTTGCAGCCCAGTTCACGGAAGGCGGCGGCGTTGCGCGTGGCGCGCAGGAAGCCGACCAATTCGCCAACGGCCGATTTGAACGCCATTTTTTTGGTGGTGACGGCCGGGAAACCCTGACTGAGGTCAAACCGCATGGACGCGCCAGGCAGGCTGATGCTGCGGATGCCGGTGCGGTTTTCCTGCCAGCTACCGGTTTCTAGGACGGTCCGGACCAGGTCAAGATACTGTTGCATGCAAGATACCCGTCATGAGGGATGAATTCGAATAAAAACACCTGCGCTCGTGCTAGTGTTCTGTTTGCACCCGGTGCTGATTGTTCACGGGCGGCGGCATCCATTATCGCATGCTCCGTTTGGGCTGGCGCGGCCACGGTCGGCGCCTGGATTCTTTCACGGTTATCTGCCGCTATGCTTTTTCTGAGTTTGACGACGGCGCTTCGCCGATTGTGGGCCAACGATGCGTTTGTTTACAGCCTGCGCGTCGGGCTGGCGCTGTTTGGCGTGATTGCGCTGTGTAAAGAGCTGGATCAGATGCAGTTGGCCATCCCGCTGATCCTGGGCGTCATTGCCTGCGCGCTGGGTGAAACGGATGACAGCTGGCGCGGACGGCTGTTCGGGCAAAGCCTGATCTGGGCGCTGTTCGTGCTGGTGACGCTGGCGGTGCAACTGCTGGTCGGCATTCCCTGGGCTTTTGCCCTGATGCTGGGCGTGCTGGTGTTTGCGCTGACCATGCTTGGCGCGCTGGGAGAGCGCTATCGCCTGATCGGCTATTGCTCCATCGTGATGATTGTGTATGCCTTGATCACGGCCGAACAAAGCGCGGCCCAGCCAACCCGTTTCTGGCACAACCCGGCGCTGTTGCTGGCGGGCTCGGTCTGGTATGGCGTGCTGTCCATTGTGTGGTCGGCCTTGTTCGCCCACCAGCCGATCCAGCAGCGCCTTGCCAATCTATACCGCTTGCTGGGCGCCTATCTGGAGTTGAAATCGCGCCTCTTCGAACCGGTGCGGGGCCAGGATGAGGAAGCGCTGCGGCTTGAGGTGGCGCGGTTGAACGGCCAGGTAGTCGCGGCGCTGAACGCGGCCAAGGACAGTATTTTCAGCCGGGTCGGGCAGGCGCGCCCCGGCCAGCGCACCAGCCGCTATCTGCGGCTTTACTTCATTGCCCAGGATGTCCATGAGCGGGCCACCTCCACGCACTATCCGTATGCGGACCTGACCGACGCCTTCTTCCACAGCGACGTCATGTTCCGCTGCCAGCGCCTGTTGCGCCTGGCGGGGGAGGACTGCCGCCGTTTGGCCAGAGCGATCCGGATGCGTCAGCCGTATGGCTTGCGGGCGGAAACGCAGCAGGCAAAAGAAGACCTGGATGCGTCGATCCAGTTCCTGAAGGCGTCGCCGGACTGGTCAAACTCGCGTTTGTTGCGCGCCATCCTGGCCCTGGGCGGCAATCTGGATCAGCTGGACCGGCGCCTGTCCATGGCCACGCGGCTGGATCAGCGAGATGACCAGCAGGACATCAGCCTGCTTGACCGCTCCCCGCAGTCCCTCAAAGACGCCTGGGACCGGGTTCGTTTGCAGCTGACGCGTTCGGCGCCGATCTTCCGGCACGCCTGCCGCTTGACCTTGGCGTTGCTGGCCGGTTACGGCCTGGTGCACCTGACCAATGCGGAGCAGGGCTACTGGATCGTGATGACCACGCTGTTCGTGTGTTCGCCCAGCTATGGCGCCACCAAGAACCGGATGGTGCAGCGTATTGCCGGGACCACGCTGGGCCTGGTGCTGGGCTGGATGGCGTTCCGGCTGTTCCTGAGCCTGGAAGTGCAGGCCTGGATCGCGGCCTTGGCGGGCGTGGTGTTCTTCGCAACCCGCAGTTCCCGCTACATGCTGGGAACGGCCTCCATCACGCTGCTGGTGCTGTTGTGCCTGAACCAGATCAGCGACGGCTATGACTATTTCCTGCCGCGCTTGGTGGATACGCTGATTGGCAGCGCCTTGGCGGGGCTGGCCGTGCTGGTCATTCTGCCGGATTGGCAAGGACGCCGTTTGTCCGCGGTGGTGGGCCAGGCGGTCTTGAGCAGTGCGCGCTATCTGCAGGCGGTGATCACCCAGTATGGCGGCAGCGGTGCGGCCGACGATCTGAACTATCGGCTGGCGCGGCGCAATGCCCATAATGCCGACGCCGCGTTTTCAATGACGATGTCCAATATGCTGTCCGAGCCAGGGCACTTCCGCCAGAATGCCGAATTGGGCCTGCGCCTGCTGGTGCTGTCGCACACGATTCTTAACTATATTTCGGCGCTGGGCGCGCATCGCGTGGCGCTTGGTGAAGACGCCAGCGACCCGGCGCTGGACACGGCGCGCACCGGTATCCTGAATGCGCTGGACGCCATCGGGCAGGCGCTGGCGCAGGGAGAGACGCTGCCGGGCCGCCACCTGGAGGAAGAGGCGCTGTTGGAAATGTTGGAGCAACTGCCCGAATCCAATGATGACGCGCATCGCATCGTCCACACGCAATTGGCGCTGATTGCCCGGCTGTTGCCGGTGCTGCGCAAGCAGGCCAGCCGCTTGCTCAGCCAGGAGCGCTACAACCCCGATGACGCGGGCCCTGATAGCAATGCGGCGGCGGGCGGGGCGGCTTCCCCGCCCTCAGGGGAAACGCCTACAATGGAGGCTGTCCGGTGATGGGGCGCGCCAGAAGGCTGGCCACACGTTCCTATCCCTTTTAAACATCAAGAGAATAGGGTTTTCATGGCTCAATTTGTTTACACCATGAATCGCGTTGGCAAGATCGTGCCGCCTAAACGCCAGATCTTGCGTGATATTTCACTGTCTTTTTTTCCGGGCGCCAAAATCGGCGTGCTGGGCCTGAACGGCGCGGGAAAATCCACGCTGCTCAAAATCATGGCGGGCGTGGACAAGGAGCACGAAGGGGAAGCCATTCCGATGCCGAACCTGAAGGTCGGCTACCTGCCGCAGGAACCGCAGTTGAACCCGGACCAGACCGTCCGGGAAGCGGTCGAGGAAGGCCTCGGCGATGTTTTCGCCGCCAAGAAACGGCTGGACGAGGTCTATGCCGAATACGCCGAGCCCGATGCCGATTTTGATGCGCTGGCCACCGAGCAGGCCGAGCTGGAAGCCATCATTGCGGCGGGCAGCGCCAGCAATGATGTCGAGCACCAGCTTGAAATCGCCGCTGACGCCTTGCGTTTGCCGCCCTGGGACGCCAAAGTGGGCGTGCTGTCAGGCGGTGAAAAGCGCCGCGTTGCGCTGTGCCGCCTGCTGCTGTCAAAACCGGACATGTTGCTGCTTGACGAGCCGACCAACCACCTGGATGCCGAAAGTGTGGATTGGCTTGAGATCTTCCTGCAGAAGTTTCCCGGCACGGTGGTGGCCGTCACGCACGATCGCTACTTCCTGGACAATGCCGCGGAATGGATGCTGGAACTTGATCGGGGCCACGGCATCCCATGGAAAGGCAACTACAGCTCCTGGCTGGAACAGAAGGAGAACCGGCTGAAGCAGGAAGAAGCGTCGGAGAGCGCGCGCCAGAAAACCATCAAGAAAGAGCTGGAGTGGGTCCGTCAAAATCCGAAGGCCCGGCAAGCCAAGTCCAAAGCCCGCCTGGCGCGCTTTGAGGAGCTGAGCTCACATGACTACCAGCGCCGCAATGAAACCTCGGAGATCTTCATCCCGGTCGCGGAGCGCCTGGGCAATGAAGTGGTTGAGTTCAAGAACGTGCGCAAGTCCTTCGGGGACCGCCTGCTGATTGAAGACTTGAGCTTCAAGATTCCGCCAGGCGCCATTGTCGGCATCATTGGCCCGAACGGCGCCGGCAAATCCACGCTGTTCAAGATGATCGCGGGCATCGAGCAGCCGGACAGCGGTGAGGTGAGCGTCGGCCAGACTGTCCAGCTGGCCTACGTCGAGCAAATGCGGGATGCGCTGGAAGATGACAAGACGGTGTTCGATGCGATTGCCGATGGCGCGGACCTGCTGACCGTGGGGCGCTTCGAGATTTCCTCGCGCGCCTATCTTGGCCGTTTCAACTTCAAGGGCGCGGACCAGAACAAACGGGTCGGCAACCTGTCGGGCGGCGAACGCGGCCGTTTACATTTGGCCAAAACCCTGTTGGCTGGCGGCAACCTGTTGATGCTGGACGAACCGTCAAACGACCTTGACGTGGAAACCCTGCGCGCGCTGGAAGATGCCTTGCTGGAGTTCGCAGGCAGCGTGATGGTCATCAGCCATGACCGCTGGTTCCTGGACCGGATTGCCACCCATATCCTGGCCTTTGAGGGCGATTCGCAAGTGGTCTTCTTTGACGGCAACTACCAGGAATACGAAGCGGATAAAAAACGTCGGCTGGGCGAGGAAGGGGCCAAGCCCAAACGCCTGCGCTACAAGCCGCTCAAGTAAAGCGGAAAAACAAAGCCCCTGGCGCGGACCAGGGGCTTTTTTCATGCGTGGCGGCTGGAAGATCAGCGGTTCTTGCCGACCTGATCACCGACAACGCCGCCAATGGCTGCGCCGCCGACCGTGCCAAGAACCCCGCCGCCGGTGACCGCGGCGCCAGCGACACCGCCGACACCCGCGCCAACCGTGGCGCTTTTTTCACGTTGCGACATATTGTCCCAGGTTGAGCAGCCGGTTGCGGCGAGGGCAAGAAGGCTGGCGGCGACGACATGTTGAAGCGTTCTGGTTTTCATGTTTTTCCCCTGCTGATCAAGACAGGCTCTGCCCGTCAATAATGGACGTTTCATACGGGATGTATGAAGCACGCATGGATTAACGATGCCACACTCTGAAGCTTGGAGTTGTGAAATAAGCGAACAAAACTCTCCTGTTGTAACAAGTGTCGGACCGGAGCGCTTTCCCTTTTCGTCGGCGCAGCGCTCCAGAAGAACCCCGGCTCAATTAGACGGCATCTCAATCTTGACTTCCAACACTTCCAGCGTGTCCTGGCGTTCCAGGTGCACCTTGATGTCTTCAGCGGAAATCTTGACGTACTTGGAAATCACGGCAACCAACTCTTCCTGGAGCTGGGGCAGGTAGTCCGAAGGGGGGCCGCCGTCTGAGCGCTCGTGCGCCAGAATGATTTGCAGGCGTTCCTTGGCGACGCCTGCCGTGGTTGATTTTTTTTGACCAAGGAAAAAAGACAGCAAGGACATCGCTTACTTTCCTCCAAAGAGTCGTTTGAAC
>JBAYOI010000012.1:0-26708 GCA_041678365.1 Pigmentiphaga sp.
CCGGTGGTGGATGCCAATCAACAACTGGTGGCGGCCATCAGCCTGGTTGCCTTCACGCGGCGTGACGCCAGCCTGGAAGATGCCGTTGAACGATTGCTGCCTGAGCTTCACCACGGCCGCCGCATGCTGACCATGATGCTGTGAGCGCCCGACAGTCCGAACCCCAACGCCACGCAACACCTCAGCACGCGAATGTCGGCCTGACGTGTTCGAGGTTCAAATCCCTGACACTTGCGCACCCGAGCTGGGCCAGGGTCCGCTCCAACTCGGCGGCCAGCAGACTCATGGCCCTCACCACGCCCTCCTCGCCCGCGCAGGCCAGCCCATACAGCGGAGCGCGGCCAAGCAGTATCGCGTCAGCGCCAAGCGCCAGGGCCTTGGCCATATCTGTGCCGCGCCGGAACCCGCCGTCCACCAGCACCGTCATGCTGTCTTTGACGGCGGCAACAATCTCCGGCAACACCTGGATCGAAGCGGGAACGGAATCCAGCGCGCGTCCACCGTGGTTGGAAACCACCACCCCGTCAGCCCCCAGGCGCTGCGCAATCCGCGCGTCCTCTGCTCGCATCACGCCCTTGATCAGCAAGGGGCCGCGCCAGTGGCCGCGGATCCACGCAACATCTTCCCAGCACAGGCCTTCACTGCGCTGCTTGCGCGCATACATGGCCAGCTCATAGGCACTGCTGCCTGCGGGCAGGCGGTCAACGATATTTTCCAGACGCGGCATCCCGCGCGGCAACCAGGTGGAAAACAGCCAGCGGGGGTGCATGAGTCCGTCCAGGATCGTTGACGGCGACAGCGTCACGGCGTGCGCAAAACGGTTGCGCTTGTCCCGCTCCCGGTTACCCGCAATCAAGGAATCGGCAGTCAGGATCAAGCCGTGATAACCCGCCTGTTCCGCCCGGCGCATCAGCGAGCGCCACTCCTCCCGGCCGCCCCAGGTGTAGAGCTGGAAGAGCCGCAGCCGGTCCGACGCTTGCGCGACCTGCTCCAGCGGCGCATTGGCGGCTGTCGACAAGCACAAGCCCAGCCCCATGCTTGCGCAGGCACGCGCCATGTGCAGGTCTCCTTGCGGCCAGAAAATACTGCTCAAGCCGGTGGGGGCAACCAGGAAAGGCGCGGCCAAACGGTGGCCGAACAGCTCGATCTCCAGAGAGCGTTTGACGTTTCCCTTCAAGATTTCAGGCATCAGCCGCCAGCGATTGAACGCCTCCCGGTTCTCTCTCAGGGTCAGTTCGTCTTCCGCCCCGCCCTCCAGAAAATCAAACACAATACGCGGCAGGCGATGCCGGGCCAATTCCGCCAGATCATCGATGTTATGGGCGGACTCGAGTTTGGCTGCGTTCATGAACAGAGGTTTCTCAAAATATTGACCAAGCAATCTTTACACGGAAAGTCCGGATAAACGCGCGCGCCACTTGGCTTCAATGGACGGGTTTTTACAGGAAGGCGGAAGCGTTCCGTTGAGAATGGCCATGACGTTGGCAAACGCCATGGCCGGAATCGAGGCCACGCTTTCTTTGGTATGCCCAACCATGTGCGGCGTCAAGATGACATTGTCCAGTGTCCTCAATGGACTATCCGCGGGCAGCGGCTCCACTTCGAAGGTGTCCAGCGCCGCCCCGGCAATGCGCCGGTTTGTCAGCACCTCGATCAGCGCCTGTTCATCAATGGCCTCTCCACGCGCCACATTCACGAGGAAGGCGCTCGGCTTCATCAAGGCAAGCGTCCTGGCATTGATCAGGCGCCGATTATCCGGCCGGACCGCCACAAAAACGCCAACCACATCGGACTCGGCCATCACCGTTTCCAGGCTGACCAGACGGATGGCCGGGTCCGTGTCGGCACGGTCGGCGCGCGGGCTATAGGCCAACAACCGGACACCGAATGCCGACAGCCGCTCGGCAACAGCGCGCCCGATGCGCCCCAGCCCCACGATGCCGACCGTACAGCCCTGCAGGGTGGAAGCCCGAACCTCCGTCACCGATGGCCGGGACTGCTCGCCGCGCATCACGGCTTCACTGAAGGCAAGCGAATACCGCAGGTTCATCATCAACATGATGGCCGCTTCGGCCATGCTGGCGATGTGCTCGCTGGCGCCGCCGTTGGCAACGATCAAACCCAGGTCATCGGCCGCCGCCAAATCAATGGTCTCAACGCCGATGGTCGCGCCCACCACGCCTTTGAGGCGACGTCCCGCGGACAGGGTGCTGCGCGGACACAGCCAGCGGGAGCTGACCACGGCCACGTCGGCCTCCTGAAGATCCGCGTTGACGGTGGCTTCCGGCAGGGGTGCGACGACACCCGGTTCATTGAGCGGCCCCCGCCGGACGTCAACGCCTTCGGCACGGAGCCTGTCACTGAGTTGATCCAGCAAGGGATCCATCGTGTGATCACGAACGACAAACACTGTTTTCGTCATGTCCAGGTTTCCGTTCAGGCCTTACACCGGACCAAAATACTTGCCGGACAGCACGGGCTCCTCATGCTGGTTTTCCTTGGAGTTGCCTTCCATCAACTTCCCATCCATGCCGATGCGGTCAAAGATGGTGCCCGATTTGAGCGCCGCCGCGCCGACGCGCACCATCACGAGGGGCTCTCCCGCCGACGCCCTGAATCGATAAAACGTGCCATGCGGCAACATGACCCCGTTCAGCGGCCCGATCGTTTTGAGTTCGCCGTTGGGACCGTAGAAGTTCGCTTCGCCCTGCAGCACGATGAAGAGATGATCTTCCGTGGTGTGCGCATGCAGCGTGTTCTCGCCGCATTCGGCATAGCATTTGAGGATGGCCGTCATTGTCGGCGTGGCCGCCAGTACCGTATCGGTTCGCCCGGAGGCGGGCAACGGCCCGCTCAGCGTGAAAAAGCTCGGTTGCCCCGGCGCGTATTTCTCTGTCAGCGCGTTTTGATAGTCTTCTATCGTACTGAGAAGTTTCTGTGTCATGTCTTGGCTCCTGCTCAATCCAAACTGATCTGAGCACGTTGAATGATTTTTTCAGCGGCGGCGCGGCCCGCCCGAATACGCTCATCCAGTTCCGCGGGCGTGCTGGCGCGCACATCCAGCGACTGTTCACGCAGCGGCGCGGCAAAAGCCTCCCGTTTCACGACCTCGCTGACATCGCGGCTGATTTTTTCCACGATATCCGCGGGCACCCCTTTGGGCGCGCTCAGCGCAACCCAGGTATCGTATTCAAAGCCGGAATAGCCCAGTTCCCCCATGGTGGGCACGTCCGGCAGTTGCGGACTGCGCTTGGTGCCCGTCACGGCAAGCACCTTGAGCTTGCCGCTGGCCAGTTGCGGCAGCGCCTGGTTGATACCGGTAAAGGCCATGTCCACCACGCCGCCCATCAAGTCCACCAGCGCAGGCGCGCCGCCTTTATACGGCACATGCGTCATTTGCAGATTCGTCAGGCCGCGAAACTGCTCGGCGTACAGATGCTGATTGCTACCCAGACCGGAGGACGCATAGGTCACCCCCTTCGGTTTGGACTTCACGAAGTCGATCAAGCCCTGGACCGAATCAACTTGCACCGTGGGACCCGTCATCAGCGCAAAGGGCGTGGTGCCGATCAGGCTGATGGACTGAAGGTCCTTGGCCGGATCAAAACTCATTTTCTTATAAATGCTCGGGTTGATCTCCGCCACGTGATTCGGCAGCAGTAGCAAGGTGTGGCCGTCCGGTTCGGCGCGAACCGCCGCTTCAGCCCCGATATTGCCGCCCGCGCCCGCCCGGTTCTCCACCACCACCGGCTGGTTCCACATTTTGCTGAGATGCTCCGCCAACGAGCGTGCCACCATGTCCGGCATGCCGCCGGGAGTCAGCGGGACCAGGATTTTCACGGGCTTGACGGGATAGTCCACGGCCAGGGCTGAAGCGGGCGCAAGCGCCGCCACCAGACAGGCCGAACTGAGAAAACGGAATAAAGCCATGACGAGTCACCTCCTTGATGAGTGCTTGCCGAGCATCAATTGAAAAAGCGGGGACCGGGTCGGCCCGCGGCCGCCCAATCCAGTTTTCGGCTGAAATAATTCCATGAGTGTTCAATATGAACCGGCGCCATGACTTGGCCGTGCCGCAATGTGCGGGTGCCTTGCGGCGGAAATGCCGCCTCGCCTTGCACGCTCTCGCCCAGCATGTGCAGCTTGGCGGCACGCTCCAAAAAAATTCCGATGCAGACGGCATGCTCGATGCTGGTCCCGCAAAAGGTCAGGCCATGATTGGCCATCAATACGGCAAAGTGAGGACCCAATGCCTCCGCCAGCCGCTGTCCTTGCGCTTTCGTCTTCAACAAGGCGCTATCAACCGTCAGGCAAGGAACATTTGAGAAGTAATCGGCATCAACGGTATAGGGCGCGGGCGCAGTCCGGAAGGCGGAGAGGACACTGGCATGCATCGGATGCGTATGCGCCACGACGTTGATCTCCGGCCGCGCCAGCAAAATCTCGGAATGGATGGGCCATTCCGAGTGCTTGCCGCCCGCGCCCGCGATCTGCCGACCCTCGAAATCAATCAAAACGAAATCGGCGGCGCCCGTGATTTCACCCAGGCCATAGGCATTGCGCTTGAGCCAGAATCCCCTGCCGTGAGGATCACGCATGGATACATGGCCCAGCGTCATATCGCCGTGGCCCTCCATTTCCAGTATTCGACAGGCGCGGGCCAATTTGTCCAGCAGGCCCTCCAACTCCAGATCCATAGATATACCGTTGCGAAAGAGTGAGTTTTGAAGAAAGTTTTTCAGCGCAGCAAACGCGATCTTCCGGATTCTGATGAATAGATAGCTGACGGCGTTCAACCACGCGCCGCCACGTTTGCCTGACTTGAAGACACTCTATCAGCGCGGGCCTTTACCGCCCATTTCAATCTGCTGGAAATGAATTCATATTTTCTTATGAATCCACTAGAATCAGGCCCATGAGAGAAGTCACGTCCCCCCGCAATCTCAGGGTCTTTCTTGCCGTCTATGAAGAACAAAGCGGAGCACGCGCCGCCGAACGGCTATTGCGGGCGCCTTCCGCGATCACCCGCGTCATTCAAGAGATCGAGTCGCACTTGGGTCTGCGGCTTTTTGACCGCTTGCCCGTCGGGATGAGCCCAACCGCGGCCGGGCACCTCGTTTATCAACGGGCGAAAGCCATCGAGCAGGAACTGCTCCAGGCGCGCAAGGAGTTGCTGGAGCACGGCGCGGCGCGCAACGCCCCCATTTTTTCGATGATGGTTTCCATTCCGCAGATGGAAACCCTCATCAAACTCAGTGAACTCGGACAGATGTCCTCGGTCGCCGAATCGCTCGGCGTCTCACAGCCCGCCATCAGCGATGCTTTGCGCAGGCTGGAGGAAAGCATGAACCTCCAGCTTTTCGAACGCTCATCACGACGCCTGTCCATCACCCTGCCCGCCCGGCTCCTGGTATTCCGGCTACGCCGGGTATTGAGCGAGATTCGCCGCTTGAGCGCCGACGTCTCCCAGCTTGCCAGCACCGTCCAGGGGGAAGTCGTGATTTCCGTTCTCCCATCATCCAAAACCGTGCTGATGCCCAAGGCCATCGCGCGCTTTGTCGGCGCGCACCCAAACGTGCAGGTATCCGTGGTCGATGCGCCGTTCGAAGTCCTGTTTGCCGACATGCGGTCGGGCGAGATCGACTTTATCTACACGGGCATCGACGCCAAGTGCATGCACCCGGATTTAAACGTTGAGCCGCTTTCCACCGACCGCCTGGTGGTCGTGGCGCGCACCGACCATCCACTGGCGCTGAAGCCGTCCCTCACCGCGCAGGACTTGAAGCGCTATCCGTGGATATTGCGCGACCCAAGCTCGCCTTCCAGACAGTTGTTGAACAGGGCCTTCAAGGAAATGGGCATTGACGCGCCGACAATCGCCGTGCACGGTGGCGATTTGGGCTTGCTGCGCGGCCTGCTGCTGTACAGCGAAATGCTGACGGCCGTTTCACCGCACAATCTGTCTCCCGAGCTTGACCTGGGAAACCTGACCATTCTTGATGTGGAATTGCCAGGCTGCCAGCGCAATACCGGCTTTGTCTGGCGTAAAGACCTTGAACCTTCCGCCGCCTGCCTTCAGCTCATGCGAAACATCAGGCATGAGGTCTTGCGGACCGAACCGGTGCGCATCGCCCCGGGCGCCCCCTGATGTTGTGAACCCCGGACAGCACGGACGCATAAACCCCTGACATCACGGCTTGCGCTAGTGGGTTTCGGCTTGCTTGAGTATGCTGTCTATACGACACGTGTGCGGATGCAGCATGAAGAACAAGTATTTCAAACAAAAAGAGTTTCTAGCCCTGCTGATCTGCTGGTTTGCCCTGCTGACGAGTTTGCTGGTGTATTGGGTACACGTCACCGATACGCAGTCCCGGCAGGCCAAGCTGGCGGAGCAGCAGATCCAGCAAAGCTTGCAGCAAACCGTGCATGCGCTCGCCCTCCAGACCGAAACCATGATGGGCAAGCTGGAGTATGTGGCCCGGCAGCTTGCCAACAGTTGGCTCATCCATGACCGCCAGCGCTTCCAGCTCGAGGCGCTCAGCGCCCAGCAAAGCCTTCCCGACGGTACCGTGGCGAATGTGGCGGTGGTCAATGCTCAGGGCCAAATGGTGTTTTCCAGCATTGATCCCAAGCAAGCCAACGGCCTGCCCCTCGTCCACGATCGCGATTACTTCCGCGCGTCCTTCCAGCCCCCCCTGCGCCCGGCCAGCCTGTTTATCAGCGAACCCAATATCGGCCGCATCATCGGCCATTGGAGCGTCTTCCTGTCCTATCCGATCGAGCGCGACGGCCAACGCGTGGGCATACTCATCCTGACGGTGCCCACCTCGCATTTGTCGGAGGCGCTGGCATCGATCTATCCCGACGAGCAAGACAGCGCCTTCATTGTGCGCGAGGACGGACGCTACATTGCGCACTCCAGGCGGCTTGACGCCGTGATGGGCCGCGCCGTGCCGAGCAGCCGCGACTTTCTCACCAATCCGGCCCTGGACAGCGGCCACTATCAGGCGGTGGCGCTCAGCGACGGCACGGAACGCTATTATTCCTGGCGTCGCGTTACCGGTTTCCCGCTGATCATCGGTGCAGGCGTCAACAAGGAAAGAGCCTTGCACCCGATCGCCAGCGCGCAGCGGGATTCGTTTCGCCGCAATCTGGTCGGCACCCTCGTCATTCTTCTGCTGACCGGCCTGCTGAGCCGCAGCTGGTTCCACTGGCTGGCGCGCAAGCAGGAACTGCGCATCGCGAACGAGCGGCTGGACGTGACGCTGAACTCCGCTCATGACGGCATCTGGTCGCATGATTGCCGCACGGATCAGATTGACTGGAACGGGAGCCTCAATCGCCTGCTCGGCATTGATGCAAACTCGCCCTTTGCACGGAACACTTGGGAAGTGCTGCTGCATCCTGACGACCTGGCTCCCTTCAAGACGGCGCTGGCCCATTTTTGCGCCCAGAGCACACAACAGGTGTTTTCCCATGAGTTCCGCCTGACGCCGATCACCGGCGCCACGGTCTGGGTGGCGGCGCGGGCCGGGGTCGTGGAAAAAGAATTGACCGGCCTGCCCCGTCTTCTTGCGGGCACCATTACCGACATCAGCGAACGCGTGCTGTCCAACCAGCTGCGCCATGCCCTGCTGGAGCAAAGCGTCGCCTGCATCGTGCTGGTCAACGCCCGGCGAGAAATCCTCTACGCCAATGCGCGGGCCGTCGACGTGTTTGGGCAGGGCAGCGGGCTCGATACAAGCACGGCCTTCGCCCATCTCAATCAGGCGAGTTTCGATGCCGTCACACAGAACTATGAAGCGCTCCGGCTAACGGGGAAAACGCAATTTGAATACCCGATGAAAGATAAAACGGGCGCGGTCCGCTGGTTCAGCATTCATGGCGTACTCAAGGACATGCATGATCCGGGCGGCGATGTGGTCTGGACCCTGCTTGACATCACGGACCGCCATCAAGCCGGTGAGGCGCTACTGATCGAGCGCAAGCGCCTTGACGTACTGTTGGAGCGCTTTCCGGGCGGCGTGCTGATGGAAGATGACGAAAACCGCGTCGTCATGCTGAATCCGGTCGCCTTTGAATGGCTGGGCCTCAGCGGCCAGCCGCAAGACTACACCGGCATGAGCCACGCCGACTTGCTGGTTCACATCGAATCCCCGCTCGCGTCCTGGCTCCCGCTGGCCTCGTCTGAAGAAAAACGCCAGTCAGGCACCACCTCCGAAGTTGAAATGGCGGGCGGCAATACCTTGGAGATCAAGCAGATCGAAATCAAGGACGACGGGATGTCGCTCGGCCACGTCTGGTTGATGTTCGACATCAGCCAGCGCAAGCAAAAGGAACGGGACCTGGCCAATCTCGCCTCCACGGACGCGCTGACGCGCCTTCCGAACCGCCGCAGCTTCATGGCGCGCCTTGAAGAGGCCCTGGAACGGCCAAGCCCCCACCCCCGGTTCGGCACCTACGTCATGATTGTCGACATTGATTTCTTCAAACGGGTCAATGATACCTACGGCCATCCCATTGGCGATGTCGTGCTCAGCAGCCTGGCGGACATGATGCGTTCACAATTGCGGGAAGACGATTGCTGCGCTCGGCTGGGCGGCGAAGAGTTCTCGATTCTGTTGACCGATATTTCCGAAGAAGACGCGCTGAACCAGGCGGAACGCATTCGCCACTGGATCGAGCAGCACCCGATTGCCACGCCCGCCGGAGAGATCGCGATCACCATCAGCATAGGCGTGGCCTCGGCCTGGCGGCGCACGTCGGAAACGGTGCTGGAAGCCGCCGATAAAGCGCTGTATCTGGCCAAGAACCAGGGACGCAACCGCGTGGAGCTGTGGACCAAGGACCCGGCGCCCCCGCTCAATACGACGGTGCTGCAAACGGTTGACCAAGCCGCTCACGGCGCCAGCACCAAGGCCGGATAGTCCATTTCCTTCAGAATCCGGTAGGTCTCGCGGACCAGTCGGGATTGTTCACTTTTCTTGCCGCCCATCAGGACCAGCCGGTTTGAAATGGTCGGCTGCTGGATCACAGCCCACTGGTAGCGATGGGTCTGATCGGCGGGCACCGCGGATTTTGACAACACGGCGTAGGCCTTGCCCTGATCGATCAAGGACAGAATTGAATTGACCGCATTGGCCTCGGCCACGATGGAAAGCGGCACTCTCAGCTTGCGGCTGTATGCGTCCAGCACCAGCCTCAAGGTGTTGGGCGGGCTCGGCGCAATCAGCGGATAAGCGGGCAGATCGCCAAACGCCACCTCCTTCGGCAACGCCATGGCACCGCCGACCAGGCACATCAGGTTCAAGGATTCGCTCCAGACCAGTTGCGCGCGGTGCGCCAGCGTGCCCAGCGGGTCATACAGCAAGGCAATGTCAATGCGGCCATCGTCCAGCCACTCCTTCAGGTTTGAACTCAAGCCCTCGGCTATCGTGATCACCGCATTCGGCATGGTTTCATTGAAGGTGCTCAGCAAGGCGGGCGCAATCACGCGCACCAGCCGGGACGGGATTCCCACCGTCACTTTTCCGCTGGGGCGGGCTTTCAGATTCTGGATATCGGCCATGGCTTTGTCCGCCTGGGCCAGGATCAGCCGGGCATGCTCATCCAGCTTCACACCAATGTCAGTGGGCTTGACGCCGCGGCCATGGCGAAAGAACAAAGCATCGCCCAGCTCTTCTTCCAGTAAACGGATCTGGCGGCTGAGCGAAGGCTGGGACAGGCCCAGCTGGATGGCCGCGCGACTCATGCTGCCGCAAGCCACCGTCGTCACGAAATAAGAAAGCTGTTTGAGATCCATGAAGCCCTGCCACCGTATCGGGCGAACCGGTTTGCCCGCCGCCAAGCCATAGAATAATCCTATAGCTGCTAAAGCCGCCAGACCCTAGGCGCGCCCCCGCTTGACTTTCATAATGACTTACCACGTGGCGAAGCACTGCTGGTTGGCCAGCCAGCACCGTCCCCTTTCCGCAGAGAGTCACTATGAATCAAACGAATCAACCCGTCATCATCCTTGGGGCGGGCATTGGCGGCCTGGCCGTGGCCGCCGCCCTGTTGCAAAAAAAGGTCGATGTGGTCGTCGTGGAGCAAGCCGCCAAGTTTGCCCGCATTGGCGCAGGCATCCAGATGACCCCGAACGCCGTGCGCGTCCTGGACGGACTCGGCATTCGCCATGTGCTGGACAGCCACGCTTTTGCGCCCAAGTCCTCATTGAACCGGGATTACCGGGGTGAAATCACCAACGAGTTTCCGCTGGCCGAGCATGCGCTCGAGCGGTACGGCATGCCGTTCTACGCCATGCATCGCGCGGATCTGCATACGGCGCTGGACCGCCTGGTGCCCAATGAAAAGAAAATCCTGGGCAAGAAGGTGATTGACATTGTTGAGCATGATGACGGCGTCGAGCTTTTCTTTGCCGACGGCACGACGATGCGCGGCCAACAGCTGATTGCCGCCGATGGCGTGCATTCTCCGGTTCGCGACAAGATCTTCGGCGCAAGCGCTCCCCAGTACACTGGCCGAGTGGCGTACCGCACCACTTTCCCGCGCTCTCAGCTGAAAGGTTTTGACATTGGCGACTCCCGCACAAAATGGTGGGGAAAGGACCGCCACATCGTTATTTACTATGTCACGAAAAACAAGGATGAAGTGTATTTCGTGACCAGCCAGCCCGAAGACGCCGCCTGGATGACGCCGGAATCCTGGTCCAGCAAGGGCGATGTCCAGGAGCTTCGCGATGCCTATGCCGAGTTTCACGGCGACGTCAGGGCGGTACTGAACGCCTGCGACGATGTCTACAAATGGGCGATTTTCAAACGCGACCCGCTGCCAAACTGGGTCAGTCGGCGCATTGTGCTGCTGGGCGACGCCTGCCACCCAATGACACCCTATATGGCGCAAGGCGCGGCGATGGCGCTGGAAGACGCCGTGGTGCTTTCCCGCTGTTATACCGACAGCGGCCTGACGGACTTCCAGGCTATTGGCCAGCTCTTCGAGGCCATCCGCAAACCCCGCTGTTCAGCGGTGCAGGCGGGTGCCGAAGCCAATAACTGGATGAAGAACAAGACCAATCCGGATTGGGTCTATGGCTATAACGCCTGGGACATCGCGCTGAGTCCGGACAGCGGCAGCAACCCCCACTTTTTACCGTGATCAAAACAAATCAAGGAGACACCATGAAACCGCTATTTTTCTTACTGGGCACGGTCGGCCTGTCACTGGCCAGCCCGCTGGCGCTGGCCAACAAGGCCGCGGACTATCCTTCCCACCCCCTGCGCCTGGTCGTGCCGCACGGCCCGGGCGGCGTGGCCGATACGGTGTCGCGCGTCATTGGCGATGCGCTGGCAAAAGAGCTGAAGCAAGCGGTGGTGATTGAAAACAAGGCAGGCGCCAGCACCATGATCGGCGCCGACTTTGTGGCCAAGGCGGCACCCGACGGCTACACGATGTTGATGGCCTCCGTCACGACGCTGTCGATCAACCACCACTTGTACCCCAACATCAGCTATCAGCCGGAGCGGGATTTTGCGCCGGTATCGATGGTCGCGGAAACGCCTTTCTACCTGTTGGCCTCCCCCACGCTGAAAGTCAGCAAGGTCAGCGAATTGATCGAACTGGCCAGGAAGAATCCCGGCAAGTTCAATTACTCAACGCCTGGCAACGGCACCTCGCCGCACCTGGTCTCGGAGCTGTTCACCAGCCTGGCGGGCATCGACGTCATTCACGTGCCGTACAAGTCCACCTCGGCGGCGGAAGTGGATCTCAACGCGGGCCGGGTCCAGTTCGCCTTCACCGGATCGGGGGCGCAGGCCATCCGCTCCGGCCGGGTGGTCGGCCTCGGACTGACCAGCGAGCAACCCATTGCCGCCATGCCGGAACTGCAACCGCTGAAATCGCAAGGCGTCGACCTGACGGCGGCGGTCTGGAACGGCATCGTGGTCCCGACCGGCACGGACCCCGCCATCATTGCAAAGCTGAGCAAGGCGATTGAAACCGTGACGCAGCAAGCCGAGGTCAAGAACAAGCTTGAGGCCACCGGCGCGATTGTTTATGGCACCACGCCCGAGGCTTTCAAGAAGATGATTGCGGAAGAGTCCGCCCGCTGGGGCGAGGTGATCAAGAAGGCGAACATCAGCGTGCAGTAAACCGGTAGGCGCGGCCGCTGGCCGCGCCTACCGGCGCTATATTTTTCCGTTCTCTACCGCCTCACGCAGGAGCGCGTTCACCCGAGTCTGCCAGCCTTTTCCCGAGGCACGCAGGTATTCGAGCACATCGGCATCCACCCGCATATTGAGTGTCGGCCGCTTCACCGCCACAGGTGGGCGGCCTGGACGGCTGATTTTTGCTTGCTTCCAGAAGTTCGCAACCGCGGCTTCGTCATTCGGATCGTAAAGATCATCTTCCGGGCTGTAGGGGACAGGCTTGTCCGCCCATGCCCTTACGTGGTCCCAATCAGTTTTGTTGTGTTTTTTCATACATCCTCCGTTCAATTGTGGAGGCACGACGCAGAGATATTGCACGCACCACGTTGCCGCGCACGACATACACCAGAACCAGTACCATGTCGGCCGATGCCACCCAGGCAACATCCATCAGCCGATTTTCATCATTGCGTGAGGTTTGCAGTGTGATTTTGTTGGGCGCCTCATAGACCAACATGGCATCGGCAAGCGCAATGCCGTGCTTGGCAACGTTGGCGGCGTCTTTGCCGGGATCATAGTCCAGTTTCATTTTAATGTATGGGCATTTATTATTGTTGTCAATGCATTAATTGGAAGCGTGCCGCCCCGTTGATCGCGTACGCGAGGGGGGATTGCTGCCGGATGGTAATCCGTTTGCGGGGGGAAAAATGCTGGATGAGGACCCTTTTATCCCGATGACGTTGATCACTGAGGAAGCCACAGGGCAAGCGAACAGGCTGTGAACAGGTAGACGCGGCCGCGTCTATGGGGAATGAGTAGAATAAGGTGATCCCTACTCTTCGACTTCTTTCTCATGACCGATCCGCTTCACGACAGCCTACGGCTTGAAGGCTCCATCTGGTTCAGTTCCGGCCAGCAGAGTTGGGGCAATCCGCGCCGCATGGCGCTGCTGGCCGCCATTGACAGCCAGGGTTCGATCACGGCTGCCGCCAAACAGGTGGGCCTGAGCTATAAGGGCGCTTGGGATGCCGTGGATGCCATGAACAATCTGGCCGGTGAGCCGCTGGTGCTGCGGATCACCGGCGGACAGCGCGGCGGCGGCGCCCGCCTGACCGAGCGCGCCCGGGAGCTGCTGTCGCTCTACCAGTATCTGAACCAGGAACACGAACGCTTTCTGGTCAAGCTGGCCAGCGTCAACCGCCATGACAACCGCAACCTGGAACTGATCCAGCACATGATGTTCCAGGTTTCCATCCGCAACCGGATCTCATGCCAGGTGGCCGCCATCGCTGAAGGCAAGGTCAACGCCTTGGTCACCCTGCAAGTGGGCAGCGCGCTGCGCCTTCAGGCCTCCATTACCCAGGCCAGTGTCCGCAGCTTGCAACTGGCCCCGGGCAGGCGCGTCATTGCGCTGATCAAGGCGTCCTCCATCACCTTCGATGCCGCCGAGCCGGAAGGCGCCCCGAACGAAGGCAACCGGGTCATTGGCCGCGTGTCCCACCTCATTCGGGACGACGCCCATGTGGAAGTCCAGCTTGCCCTTGAGGAAGGCCTGACCCTGACCGGCACGGTGGCGCGCGAATCCTTTGACGCCTTGGCCTTGAAAAACGGAGATCAGGCCGCCGCCCGGTTTCCCGCCAACAACGTCATGCTGGGTGTTCTGGACTGAAGGTCGGGCCGACTTGCTGGGCGATCACCCTCCCGTCCTCCAGTTCGAACACCGTATCCGCCAGCAAGCGCACGTCTTGCGGATCATGGGTAATCAGTACCGTTGGCACCGTCAACCGCGATTGCAGTTCCGCCAGCTCTTCGCGCAACTTGCGCCGCAGGCTGGCCTGCAAAGCGGAAAAGGGTTCATCCAGCAACAAGATGTCCGGCTTGGTGGCCAGCGCGCGCGCCAGCGCGACCCGCTGGCGCTGTCCCCCCGATAGCTGATGCGGGTAGTTGCCCAGCAAGGGAGCCAGCTCGAAGGTGGTGACCCAATACATGGCCTCCTCAGGCAGCACACTCGTGCGGCGGGTGTTGAACAGGCCCGTGCTGAGGCCAAAACCAATGTTCTGCCCCACTGTCAGATGCGGAAACAGCGCATATTCTTGAAACAGATAGGCCAAGCGACGCTGCTGCGGCTTCAAGAAAATGTCTTGCGCCGAATCGAACAGCACGCGCTCACCCACGGTCACCCGTCCGGCGTCCGGGCGCAACAAACCCGCAATGGCCTTCAGCGTCAGCGTCTTGCCCGCGCCCGACGGGCCGAACAAGGCGATGCGGCGCGCTTCGGAGGAAAAGTGCATGTCCAGCTTGAACTCCCTGCCGCCGGCAGACAGCAGGTGCTGGATGGAAACATGGATACTCATGCCGATATTTCTCCGCGCTTGCGCCGACGGTCTTCAGCCTGCAGCAAGTGGCTGGACACCCACAGCACGGTCACGCAGGTGATCGAGGTAATCATCACCAGGGTATTGGCCATGCTGTCATTGCCCGCCTGGACCGCCTCGTAAATGGCGATGGACAAGGTTTGCGTCCTGCCGGGAATATTGCCGGCAATCATCAGCGTGGCGCCAAATTCGCCCAGCGCTCGGGCAAAGGCCAGCAGCACCCCCGCCAGAATCCCGCGCGAGGCCAACGGCAAGGTCACTCTGAAAAACAGCCCAAGCTCGCTGATACCCATGACCCGGCCCGCGTCCTGGTATTGCCGGTCCACGGTCTGAAAGGCCGCGCGCGCCGCCTTCAGCACCATCGGAAAGGCGACGACTGTGGCCGCGACGACCGCCCCCTGCCAAGTGAACACCAGTTCAATGCCAAAGTCCGCCAGGAAGGGCCCCAGCCAGCCGCGCCGTCCGAACAGGACCAGCAGATAATAGCCGATCACGGTGGGCGGCAAGACCATGGGCAGGGTCAGGATGGAATCAATGAGATCGAACCAGGTGGATTGCTTGCGGGACAGCCAATAAGCGATCGCCACGCCGAATACGGTGGCAAAGAAAGTGGCCCAGAGGGCCACTTTCAGCGACAGCAGCAAGGGGGTTGCTACACCGGACATGTAAAGCTTCCGTTCATTTGAAGAAACGCCGACCGACTGGCCGACGTTTCCCGTGCACTAGACAAAGAAGCGCCAGCGGATGCCGCGCTCAGGGCTTCTGGAAGCCGAACTTGGCAAGGATGGCCTGACCTTTGTCAGACAGGATGTAGTCCTGGAAGTCCTTGGCCTTTTCACCGCGGTTGTTCCGGGTGGTCAGGGCAATCGGGTAAAGCACCGCTTCCGGCGTGGCCAGGCTCTGCACCTTGACGACTTTGTCAGCGGCCACGGCGGCATCCGTGCCGAACACGAAACCGGCATCCACCTCGCCACGCATCACATAGTCCAGCGCCTGGCGTACGTTCTGCGCGTTCAGCAGCTTGGGCTCGATGGCGACCCAGTCACCGGACTGCTGCAAGCCCGCCTGCGTGTAACGGCCAACCGGCACGCTCGCGGGGTTGCCGATGGCAACACGGGTGACTTCCGCTTTCTTCAGGTCAGCCACGGACTTGACTTCAACCTTGGCGCCCTTCGGCGCGATCAGCACGACCTCGTTGCGGACGAAATCCTTGCGCGTGGCGGGCTCGATCGCCTTGGCGTCGGCGGCTTTATTCATGGCGTTCTGGTCAGCGGACGCGAAGATATCAACCGGCGCGCCATTGATGATCTGCTGCAGCACGACGTCAGAGGCGCCGAACGTGAACGTGACCTTGACGCCGGGGTTTTCCGCTTCGTACTGTTCGCCAACGGCCTTGAACGCATTGGTCAGGCTTGCCGCCGCGCCAACAATCACTTCGGATGCATGCGCCGTGGACAGCGCCGCCAGACTGAATACCGCGGAGAGAGCAAGACGTTTGACGTTCATGAGGGTTCCTTTGTTTGAATCCAGGCATTGACGACTGTGCCGGGCCGCGCCCATCCAGGCCAGGCGCCGCCCGCTGCACAATCTGATACATACGCAATATATATAGCTATATAGCGATAGTCAATGCGGCAAACATCGGAACAGGCCACCTTATTCCACCACGGCCCAGCCGTCTCCTTCTTCAACCAAGTTGACGCGCCCGCGCTCTTTCAGCTCACCCGCCGGGGTATCCAGGGTCAGATTAATGTCGCACTCATAGCGCTTTGCGGCTGACACATAGTCACATTGAATCTTTTCAAGAGACGTAATGGTGGGCAGTTCCGGCGCATTCTGGTAGCCGCCCAGCAACTCCTGGCCGGACGTGCTCAGCGCCGCCTGCATGCTTTCAAGAATTTCCGATTCCGAAGGTTCGCTGGAGCAAGCCGCCAACAACAATGCAACCACGCTTACCCACCCTTTTCTACGCAACATGATCTCTCCTTTGTTTACACAATGATGGAGAACGCGGCGGCCCGGACTCAGGCCGCGTGAAGCAAACACTCAATAAAACGTTCAACAGCAAAAGTAGCAGACTTTCCCGCCACGACGACGTAACCAATTTGTCCAAAACTTACCGGCAGCACGACCGGCAGCCGGACCCATGCGCCCTCCGGCGCCAGCATGGCCACCAGTCCCGCCGCCATGAAGGCCACCGACCTTTGATCACTCAACAACCCAATTGTCAGCAATGGTGACAGCGAGGCAATGCAGTCCTGCGGCAGCTCCACGCCGTTTTCCGCAAAGAACTGGTCCAGCCGGGCGCGGACCACGGACTCCGTGGCGGGAAGAATCCACGGAAAGGCCTGCAAGGTCTGCAAGCTGACCTGTTCATAGGTGGCCAGCGGATGGTCTTTGGCCGCCATCACGGCCATCGAATCCTCATACAAGGGCACCGCCTCCAGCTCGGGCGGCAGGGTGATTTGCAGCCCTGGCATACTGCCGAGGATGATGTCGACCCGTCCGCTGAGCAAATAGGCATGCAACTGGCTGCGGTCCCCCACCAGTACGGAAATATTGATGCGCGGGTATTGTTGATGCAGCAGCCGGACCGCTTCGGTGAACCGGTCCGAACTGGCCGTGCTGAGCACCCCGACCACCAGCGACCCGGACTCGCCCAGGCGATAGTCGTTCAGCGCATCGGCCATATCCTGCACTTTGCGTAGAATCGGACGGATGTGGCCGCCAAGCTGGGCGCCCAGCTCGGTGGCTTGCGCGCCCCGGCGTGACCGGACGAACAGTTGGCCGTCAAAGAATGCCTCCAGCTCCTGCACCGCCTTGGTGATGGCGGATTGCGTCATGCCCAGTTGCTGGGCGGCCTGGACGAATGAACCCGTTTGTAAAATGCTGTCCACGACCTGCAACTGATGCAGGCGCAGCTTGCGGATGGAACGCATGGACAGTTCATTGGTGGAAAATTGCGGAAAGGAAGGGCCGGACATAAGCGTTCAACTGAAGGCACGGTACCCTTTCAGTCTACTGCACTCCACGCCAGAGCAGGCACGGCGGCCCCATGAAGAAAAAGCCAGCGAACGCACGGCGAACACTGGCTTTTACACGAGCTGAAACCCCTTTATTCCGGAGCGATACCCGCGGCTTTGGTGACCTCGCCCCATTTCGCAAACTCGGCCTTGGCCTTGGCGAACAGTTGCTCTGGCGACATCGGCTCCGGCACCACGCCCTGCTTGGACAAGGTTTCCTTCACCGTTGCGTCATTCTGGAGCAAGTCATTGATGTGCTTGTTCAGCGTGGCGACCACGTCAGCGGGCATGTTCGACGGGCCCCAGACGGCATACCAGGAATCCGCTTCATAGTCTTTGACGCCCAGTTGCGCCAGCGGCTTGACGTTGGGATAGGTGGGATCCTGCTCTTTCCGGGTAGCGCCGAGGATGACGATACGGCCGGCCTTGGCATGAACCTCGGCAACGTGCATCGGCTGGAACATGGCATTCACATGGCCGCCCACCAGATCAGTGGTGGCTTGTGCCGAACCTTTGTAGGGCACGTGGCTGAGCTGGATGCCGGTTTTATCCATCAGCATTTCCATGCACAGGTGGTGCAGCGTGCCTTTGCCCGGCGAGGCGTAGGTGATGTCGCCACCCCGCTTTTTCGCCAGATCAATGAACTCCTGCAAGGTTTTGACGCCCAGGTTGGCATTGACGCACAGCGCGAAGTTCGTCACGCCCAGCATGGCCACCGGCGTGAAGTCGTTCAGCACATCGAACGGGACGGTCTTATAGACGAAAGGCAGGGTCAACGCCGTATTGGTATTGACGGTCAACATGGAACCATCGGGTGCGCCGCGCAGCACGGCCTGAAGGCCGATCATGCCGGAAGCGCCGGGGCGGTTCTCCGTCACGAAGTTCTTGTTCATGCTCTTGGCCAGACCCGCGGACAGCAAGCGGGCCAGCAGATCCGGCGTGGTGCCCGGCGTGAACGGCACCAGGAACTGAGCCTGGCCACCTGCCTGCGCCCAGGCCAGCTGCGGCGCGAACGAAGCGCCCACCGCGCTTGCCAAAAGCCCTTGCGAAAACCGCCGACGGCTCAGCGAGTTGTTGTTTTCCATTGTGTCTCCTAGAGTAGGCCCGGCCATGGCTGGGCCCCGATCCATTTAGTGTTTGAGGCCCGAATTACAGATTGATTCCAAAGGCCTTTTCGGCATTCGTCTGGAAGAACATCTTTTTGTGCGCCTGGGGAATGTCCATGGCGTCCAGGCGTGCCACTTCTTCCGGCGAATACTGGTAAGGATAATCCATCGCGTACATGACGCGATCGACACCCACCACATCCTGCGTGAACTTGATGGCTTTTTCCCAGGCCACGCCACTGTTGGTGATGTAGAAGTTCTGCTGCAGGTATTCATTGATCGTGCGCTGCAGCGGCTTCATCACTTCGTAGCGGTTGGAGCGCACGGTGGCCTGATGCATGTAATCCAGGCGATAGGCCCAGAACGGCAGCGCCTCGCCCATGTGGCCCAGGATGATCTGGAGCTTGGGGAAACGGTCCAGCGCGCCCGAGGTCATGATGCGCAGCGCGTGCATGCCGGTTTCAACGCCAAAGCCATAGATGGCGCCATCAAGACCGCACTCCAGGAAGGGCTCGATCATGTTGCGCGGCGGCGTGTTCGGGTGCAGGTAAATGGGCTGGTTGTTGGCTTCCGCGGCGGCCAGGATGTCCCAGAATTTTTCGTCGGACAGGTATTCGCCATTGGTATGCGAGTTGACGATGACGCCTTTCAGGCCCATTTTCGTGCCGCGCTCGATTTCCTTGGCGGCGCCCGCCGGATCCTGCGGCGCAATGGCGATCATGCCGGTGAAGCGCGTCGGGTGCTTGCGCACGGCGTCCATCAACTGGTCATTGGCAACCACGGCGAAGTCGCGGGCGGAAGCAGCGTCTTCCATGATTTGCACGCCCGGCGCGGTCAGCGCGATCACGGCATGGTCAACGCCGGACTCGTCCATGTGCGCCAGGCGCTTGGCGTCCAGGTCAACCAGGCATTCCATGATGTGGCGCGGACGCGCGGCTTGGCTGCTCATGTAGAAACCAATCAGGCTGACGAAACCGGGATCGGGGTTCGGGCCAGCCAGGATCTTTTTCCAGATCTCGATCATCTCGGCGGGCGCAAACGCCTCTTCCGTGGCAATGCGCAAATATCCCGGATTTGAATTCACAGCGCTCATCGTGTCTCTCCATGCTTTGACTGAATCCCAGCATTATTGCTGTAAAACCCGGGCTTTTAAATTGAATTATGTGGCGAGTTAGTTTCCAGTTTGGAATAGATGGATGAAAAGATTCTCTTAAGACAGGCATTACAGATGCGTGTCCTGGGGCAGGAGGTTCGCGAGCAGAGCTCGCTCCTACGAAAGCGTCTGTAGCGAGCCCTGCTCGCGAACCTCCCCGGATGCGCCCCCCTTACTCAAACGGCGGCCAACCGCTCCAGGCCGCCCAAATACGGGCGCAGCGCGTCAGGCACGACCACGCTGCCGTCTTCCTGTTGGTAGTTTTCCAGCACGGCCACCAAGGCACGGCCCACGGCCAAGCCGGATCCGTTCAAGGTATGCACCCACTCCGGCTTGCCTTTGGCATTGCGGAAACGCGCCTGCATGCGCCGCGCCTGGAAGGCATCGCAGTTGGACACCGACGAAATCTCCCGGTAGGCGTTCTGCCCCGGCATCCAGACTTCAAGGTCATAGGTCTTGGTGGCGGAAAAGCCCATGTCTCCGGTGCACAGCAGCACCACCCGGTAGGCCAGGCCCAGCCGCTGCAAGACCTGCTCGGCATGCCCGACCATGCTTTCCAGCGCGTCGAACGACGCATCCGGGTGCACGATCTGCACCATTTCCACCTTCTCAAACTGGTGCTGGCGGATCAGGCCCCGCGTATCCCGGCCGCTGCTGCCCGCTTCGGAGCGGAAGCAAGGCGTGTGCGCCGTCAGCTTGATCGGCAGCGAGGCCTCTGGCAGGATCTCACCGCGCACCGAGCTGGTCAGCGTAATTTCAGAAGTGGAAATCAAATACAGTTCTTCACGCGGGATCGGATTGCCGTTTTCATCGAGCGACTCGCCGCCCTTGGTCACCCAGAACATATCGTCCTTGAACTTCGGCAACTGGCCCGTACCTTGCAAGGTGGGCGCGTTGACAATGTAGGGCGTATAGCATTCGGTGTAACCATGCTCGGCGGTTTGCAGGTCCAGCATGAACTGGGCCAGGGCGCGATGCAGGCGGGCGATCGGCCCTTTCATGAAGGCGAAGCGCGATCCGGACAGCTTGGCCGAGGTTTCAAAATCCAGTCCCAGCGGTTCACCCACGCTGACATGATCCCTGGCCTCAAACGCCAACGGCTGCGGATCCTGGCCGGACGGGCTCCAGCGGCGGATTTCCAGGTTGCCGGTTTCATCCGCGCCCACCGGCACGGATTCATGCGGCACGTTCGGCACGTTCAGCAACAAGGTCTGCAAGGCTTCCTGAAGACCAGACAACTGCTCTTCCAAGCCTTTGAGCCGCGCCGGAATGGCCTGGGATTCCGCCATCACCGCCGAGGCGTCCTCCCCTTTGGACTTGAGCTGGCCAATCTGCTTGGCCAGCGCATTGCGGCGCGCCTGCAACTGCTCGGTCTCGGTTTGCACCGACTTGCGCTGTGACTCCAGGCTGTTGAAAGTATCAAGATCGAAGCTGAAGCCCCGGTCCTGCAAACGTTGAGCGATGGCCTGGGGGTCTTTACGCAACTGAACAATATCAAGCATGGAAACGCCGTTTTAAAGAAAGTGGGAATAAACGCGGCAGGCGCCAGTGTCCTGTTTGGCTAATCCGGCTAACCAACCAGGAGGCTAATCTGACTTCTTGGCCTGCCTGTCCAGCTCGCGCAAAAAGTCGAGCTTCTGTGCAATTTTAGCCTCAAGTCCCCGATCCGTCGGCTGATAGAATCTGGCGTTCAAGCCATCGGGAAAATAGCGCTCTCCGGCCGCATAGGCATGCGGCTCGTCGTGCGCGTAACGGTAGGCCTTGCCATGGCCCAGCGTTTTCATCAGCTTGGTGGGCGCGTTGCGCAAATGCATCGGGATCGGGGCGCTGCCATGCTCCTGCACATAGCGCCGCGCGGCGTTGTAGGCGTTGTAGACGGCATTGGACTTGGCCGCGGAGGCCAGATAGACCACGGTCTGCGCCAGCGCCAGCTCGCCTTCCGGCGAACCGAGCCGCTCATACACGTCCGCGCTGGACATGGCCATGTCCAGCGCCCGGGGATCGGCCAGGCCGATATCTTCCACCGCCATCCGGATCAGGCGGCGTGACAGATAGCGCGGGTCGGCGCCGCCATCCAGCATGCGGCAGAACCAGTACAAGGACGCATCCGGGTCCGAGCCTCGCACCGATTTGTGCAAGGCGCTGATCTGATCATAGAAAGCGTCGCCGCCTTTATCAAAGCGCCGCAGATTCTGCGACAGCGCCACTTCCAGCCAGGCCGCGTCCACGGTATCCCGCGCCGCGCTGCGCGCGGCGTCGGTCACGACGTCCACGGCATTGATCACCCGCCGCGCATCGCCGTCGGCCCAGGCGGCAAGCTGGGCCTTGGCGTCATCGGTAAAGGTCATCCCTTCGCACAGCGCCAGCGCCCGCTCGATCAAGGTGGCCAGCTCCTCCTGTGTCAGCGGTTGCAGCACGTACACGCGCGCCCGCGACAGCAAGGCCGAATTGACTTCAAAAGACGGGTTTTCCGTGGTGGCGCCAATGAAGGTGAACAGTCCGCTTTCCACATAGGGCAGGAAGGCGTCCTGCTGAGCCTTGTTGAAACGGTGGACTTCATCGACGAACAGAATGGTGCGCCGGTTCTGGGCCAGCGTCGCCTGCGCAACGACCACGGCGTCCCGGATGTCCTTGACGCCGCCCAGCACCGCGGACATGGCAATGAATTTCGCCTCGAAGGCGGTTGCCATCAGCCGCGCCAGCGTGGTCTTGCCCACGCCGGGCGGCCCCCAGAAGATCATCGAGTGCGGACGGCCGGACTGGAACGCCACGCGCAGCGGCTTGCCTTCGCCAAGCAGATGGGTCTGCCCGACCACTTCATCCAGCGTACGCGGACGCAGGCGCTCCGCCAACGGCGCATGGGGATCGGAACCGGGTGCTTGTTCGAATAAATCAGCCATGATGGCGCCTCATCAGGGCGCGTTCATCCTCACGACATCCGTTCCTGGCGGGGCGTCAAAGCGGAACTGCCCAGCCGGAACAGCGGCGTTGGGGGTGAAATCAGTGAAAACAATGTCCGTCTGCTGACCGAACGCATCAAGAATGCGCAAGCGTTCCGGCTGGCCCTGGACAAAACCGATGTCCAGATGGGCAAAGCCCGCATCGGCGCTGCGCGGCACGGCCCGCAGCCAGGCCCTGCCCTGCTCGTCCGGCAGGTTTTCAAGCTGGAAGGCCGAACTCAGCGAGCCCGAGCCGAACAGGATCTGCGCCGGTGAGGCGCCAAGGCTGTTGTTGACGTCGCGGATCGTGACCTGCTCCAGGTCGGGATCATATTGATACAGCGATTTGCCGTCGGACAAGACTTGCTGCGGCTGGGGCTCTTTGGTGTTCCAGACGAATTTTCCAGGCCGCTGGAAGGCAAAGGTACCGCGCTGGAGCGAGCGCTGCTCGCCCGCCACGCTTTTCACCGTTTGCGTAAAGGCTCCCGTGGCCGATTGGGTCTCCGTGACGAAGCGCTGCAACAAGGCCGAGGCATCCGCCGCCAATGCGGCGGTGCTCCAGCTCAGCACGCCAGCCGTGACCCAGCCCAGTGCGGAACGCATACCCTTCATCAGAACTCCTCTTAATCCGTGGTGTTGGCAGGAACCAGAATCTCCCGGTTGCCATTGGACTGCATCGGAGAAACCATGCCAGCGCGCTCCATTTCTTCCAGCAGGCGCGCAGCGCGGTTATAGCCGATGCGCAAATGCCGCTGTACCAGTGAAATTGAAGCGCGGCGCTGTTTCAGCACGACCTCGACGGCCTGGTCATAGAGCGGATCGGACTCGGCATCGGCCATGCCGGTGACCGGGTTCAGACCATCACCGGTCTCCCCTTCGATCGACCCTTCCAGCAGACCTTCTATATATTCGGGCTCGCCCTGCAATTTCAACTCTTCGACCACGCGATGGACTTCATCATCAGAGACGAAAGCGCCATGCACGCGCAGCGGCAAGCCCGTGCCGGGCGGCATGTAGAGCATGTCTCCCATGCCCAGCAGCGCTTCCGCGCCCATCTGGTCCAGAATGGTGCGTGAATCCACCTTCGAGGACACCTGGAAGGAAATGCGGGTGGGGATATTGGCCTTGATCAGGCCGGTAATGACGTCAACGCTCGGGCGCTGCGTGGCCAGGATCAAGTGAATGCCCGCCGCCCTGGCCTTTTGCGCCAGCCGCGCGATCAGTTCTTCGATCTTCTTGCCGACCACCATCATCAGGTCAGCCAGCTCGTCGATGATCACGACGATGTTTGGCAGCACATCCAGCGGCTCCGGCGCATCCGGCGTCAGCGAGAAGGGGTTCGGGATGTTTTCGCCGCGCTTGCGGGCCTCCTGGATCTTGCTGTTGAAGCCCGCAAGGTTGCGCACGCCCATTTTGCTCATCAGCTTGTAGCGTTTATCCATTTCGGCCACACACCAGTTCAGCGCATTGGCGGCTTGGCGCATATCGGTCACGACGGGCGCCAGCAGATGCGGCACGCCCTCATACACGCTCATTTCGAGCATTTTCGGATCGATCAGAATCATCCGCACCTGGCTCGGATCCGCCTTGTACAACAGCGACAGAATCATCGCGTTGATCCCGACGGACTTGCCGGAGCCGGTGGTCCCGGCCACCAGCAAGTGCGGCATTTTGGCCAGGTCCGCCACCACCGGCTTGCCGGCAATGTCCTTGCCCAGGGCCATGGTCAGCACCGACGCGCTGCTGTGATAGGTTTGCGAGCCGAGGATCTCGGACAGCTTGACGGTTTGGCGCCGCAGGTTCGGCAGCTCCAGCCCCATCAGGTTCTTGCCGGGAATGGTTTCCACCACCCGGATGCTGACCAGGCTCAGCGCCCGCGCCAGGTCCCGGGCCAGATTGACGATCTGGCTGCCCTTGACGCCCACGGCGGGCTCGATTTCATAGCGGGTGACCACCGGACCCGGCTGGGCGGTGACCACCGAGACCTGGACGCCGAAGTCCGCCAGTTTTTTCTCGATCAGGCGGGAGGTGAACTCCAGCGTTTCCGGACTGACGGTTTCCGGATTCTCAGGGGCCGGATCCAGCAGGCTCAGTTCCGGCAGGCGGCTATCTCCCGGCACGATGAACAGGCTTTGCTGTTTTTCTTTTTCCACCCGCTCGGACTTGGGCACCACGGTCAGCGCGGGCTCGATCCGGACCGGCTGTTCATGCACCAGTTTTTCCTGTTTGGCCACGACCACTTCGGTACGCGCCTGCACCGCCACTTCACCGGCCTTGCGGTCCTGGCGAGCGAGCCAGGCATTGCGCAGGGCCAGGACGACCCACTCCACCCAGGTGCCGATTTTTTCGCACAGGGTCAACCACGAGAAACCAAAGAACAAACTGCTGCCAAGGGCGAACGCCACCAGCAGCAGCAAGGTGGCGCCGGGCTGGCCAAAAGTCATGTTGCAAAACTGGGCCAGCGCCGAGCCGATCATGCCGCCGCTGCCGTTGGGCAGGTCCGCCCCGAGCGACCGCAGCCGCGACGCTTCCATGCCCATCGAGCCGATCATCAACAGACCAAAGCCCAGGCCCTGCTCCCAGCGCACGCGTTCATGGGCCGACGGGTCATCCGTCTTCAGCAATTGATTGGCCAGCCGCAAATAGCTGGAGTAGACGCGGTGCAGCAGCAGCACCACGACCCACCACGCCGACGCCCCCATCAGGAACAGGGACAAATCCGCCAGCCAGGCACCAACCCGGCCGCCGCTGTTCTGGACATGATTGGAGAAGCTGGCGTGGGACCAGCCGGGATCGGCGGGGGAATAGGAGAAAAGCGCCAGGGCCAGATAAACAGCCAACGCGGCGAAAGCAATCCAGCGGGCCTCGCGGAACAACCGCGACAAACGGCCTGGCTGAGAAGCGGCCATTGAGTCGGTGGAGCTGGAGTTTCGGGTATTTCCTACAGTAGCGGTTCTTGCCATGGCGACATTATAGGTGGGCGAAGCGTTTCACGGATTGCAAACCTTGCACAAACCCGCATTAAACCAGACCAACAGTGCAACAAGTCGCTACTCCTTATAATGAAGGCCTTCGGTTGTGTGGGTGGGCTCAAGCGCCCGCCCCCGATCAACCGACACCACGCTGCGCTTGCAACGTACTTTTTTGCCTCAATCTATGCTCTGTTTACAGAGTATCGGGACCTCAACATGAATCAAGCCAATCACGCGAAAGTTCTCATCCTCGGCTCCGGCCCTGCGGGCTATACGGCTGCCATCTACGCGGCACGCGCCAACCTGTCACCGATGCTGGTCACCGGTGTGGAGCAAGGTGGTCAATTGATGACCACCACCGAGGTCGACAACTGGCCCGCCGACGTTGCGGGCGTCCAGGGCCCCGATCTGATGCAGCGCTTTCTCCAGCATGCGGAACGCTTCAACACCAACATCGTCTTCGACCACATCCACACGGCTGAACTGCAACAGAAACCCTTCAAGCTGATTGGCGACTCCGGCGAATATACCTGCGATACGCTGATCATCGCGACCGGCGCTTCCGCCAAATACCTGGGCCTGCCGTCCGAAGAGGCGTTCAAGGGCCGCGGCGTCTCCGCCTGCGCCACCTGCGACGGCTTTTTCTACCGCGAGCAGGACGTGGCCGTGGTCGGCGGCGGCAACACCGCCGTGGAAGAAGCGCTCTACCTGTCCAATATTTGCCGCACCGTCACGCTGATCCACCGCCGCGACAAATTCCGCGCGGAACCCATTCTGGTGGACAAACTGTATGACAAAGTCGCGGAAGGAAAAATCATCCTGAAGCTGTTCCATGAACTGGATGAAGTGCTGGGCGACGCCTCCGGCGTGACGGGCGTCCGCATCAAGCATACGCAAAGCGCCAACACTGAAGACCTGACCGTCAACGGCCTGTTCATCGCCATCGGCCACCAGCCCAATACGCAGATCTTCGAAGGCCAGCTGGAGATGAAAGACG
>JBAYOI010000013.1:0-26018 GCA_041678365.1 Pigmentiphaga sp.
ATGTATGCCCTCGTTGCAATGGGACTGACGCTCCAATACGGGGTGTCGCGCATCATGAACCTGGCCTATGGCGAATTTTTGGTTGCCGCCAGTTTCATTGCCTATATATTGATTTCCTCCTTCGGCCTGTCACCGCTGCTGGGCCTTTTATTCATCGTACCGCTGTCCTTCGTCGTGAACTGGGGCGTGTACCGTCACTTGCTGACGCCGCTGGTCAAACGCGCGCGCAATCGCGGCGCGCTCGAAGTCGACAGCATCCTGGCCACCTTCGGCCTGCTCTTCATCATCCAGGGTATTTTGCAGGTCATCTTTGGCGGCAACTACCACAGCTATAGTTTTCTGAACGAACCCGTGTCCCTGTTCGGCTCGATCATCGCACTGAACCGCCTGATCGCACTGGGCTTTGCCGCGTTTTTCGGTATTGGGTTCTACGTGATCCTGACCCGCAGCCGGCTTGGCACCGCCATCCGCGCGGTGGCCGTCGATCCCGTCGCCGCGCAACTGGTGGCCATTGACGTCCGCTGGGCCGCCGCCCTGGCCTTTGCCGTGGGCGGTGCGCTGGCGGCCACTGGCGGCGTGCTGGTCAGCATGTTCCTGACCTTCAACGCCAATATGGGCGTGGTCTTCACCATGAAAGCGCTGATCGTCATCATCATGGGCGGCGTGGGCAACGTCATGGGCGCACTGGTTGCCGGGCTGCTGCTTGGCATCATCGAGTCGCTGATCGCCACCTATGTGGATCCCGGCCTGACCATTGCGGTCACCTATGCGTTCTTCCTGCTCGTCCTGCTCGTCAAACCCACCGGCCTGTTCGGGAGGGCAGCATGAAATCCACCCGCTCCCTGACCGCCGTCCTGGCGGGCGGCCTGATCGTTGCCGCCCTGCTCGCCTTGCTGCCCTGGTTTGCCGATGGCTACGGCCTGTCCATGAGCATCAACATCATGAACTACGCCATCCTGGCCACCGCCTGGGCGATGTTCTCGGGTCCGACCCGCTATATCTCGCTGGCCACGGTCGCTTTCTTCGGGGTTGGCGCCTATACCGTTGCAGTCGTGGGCGAATGGATGCCCTGGCCGCTGGTCCTGTTGTGTTCGGCGGTGACCGGCCTGATCCTGGCCCTGCTTGTCGGCTTGTCAACGCTGCGCCTGGCCGGGGTGTACTTCGTCATCTTCACTTTCGGCCTGACCGAACTGATCCGCCAAGTCGTCACCTGGTATGAAGTCAACATCACCGGCACCATCGGCCGCTACGTCTTCCTTGATATCAGCCAGGAAGTCATCTACTGGCAGCAGCTTGGCCTCGGGGTCCTGCTTTTCCTTGCTGTGGTGCTGATCCAGCGTTCCCGCCTGGGCTTCGCGCTGCGCATCATTGGCGAAGACGAAACCGTCGCCCGGCACTGCGGCCTGTACACCCCGCACGCCAAGCTGGCGCTGTTCGCCATCAGCTCGGTGTTCATGGCCGTGGCAGGCGCCATCATGGCGCCCCGCTGGACCTACATCGATCCGGTCATCGCCTTCAACCCGGTCACGTCCTTCCTGGTGCTGATCATGGCGCTGCTCGGCGGCGTGCAGCGCTCCTACGGCCCCTTGCTTGGCGTGATTCCGCTGGCCTTGCTGTTTGAATACCTCAACGCCAACTTCCCGAACCACTACAGCATCCTGCTCGGCATCATTTTCATGATTATTGTCTACCTGTTGCCCAAGGGCGTGGTCGGGCTCGTAGAACGACTGGGACGTAAAAAGGTCAAAGCATGAGCCTGTTGAACCTCTCCAAGCTGGAAAAACGCTTTGGCGGTCTGGTCGCCGTCAATCAACTGAGCTTCACCCTCGAACCCGGCCAGATCCTCGGCCTGCTCGGACCCAACGGCTCCGGCAAAACCACGGTGATGAATCTGATTTCCGGCGCCTTTGCGCCCACCAGCGGCTCGATCCGTCTCGGCGACGTTGAACTGAGCAGGCTGCGCGCCGACCAGATCGCGCAACGCGGCGTGGCCCGCACCTTCCAGTTGGTCAGGGTCCTGCCGGAAATGACCCTGCTTGAAAACGTCATGGCGGGACTGGTCTTCACCGGACCTAGATTGTGGGGGCAAGCCGCCGAGCAGAACGCGCTGGCCTTGCTCCAGCGCGTCGGCATCGAGCACCCGCCCCATACCTTGTCGGGCGAACTGACCTATATTGACCAGAAGCGGCTCGAACTGGCGCGCGCGCTGGCGGCGCGGCCACGGCTGCTGTTGCTCGACGAATGGCTGGCCGGGCTGAACCCGTCCGAGCTTCAGGTCGGCATTGCGCTGATCCGCTCGCTGAAAACGGAAGTCGAAGGCATTATCCTGGTCGAACACGTCATGGACGCCATCCATGCCTTGTGCGACCGATGCGTCGTCATGAACACGGGAAGCAAGATTGCGGAAGGCACGCCCAGCGAGGTGCTCAGCCACCCCGAAGTCGTTCGCGCCTACTTAGGAGATGCCGATGCTTGATATTCAACACCTCAGCGTCAGCTATGGGCAGCATTCGGCGCTGAATGACGTCTCGTTGACGGTACAAGCGGGCGAGATCGTCGTGATGCTCGGCGCCAACGGCGCCGGCAAAAGCACGCTGCTCAAAAGCGTGGCGGGCCTGGTGCCGCACCAGCCCGGCGCCGTGCTGCGCCTCAACGGCCAGGACATTGCCGGACAGCCCGCCCACTGGATCGTCGAACAGGGTCTGGCCCTGGTGCCGGAAGGACGCGGCATTTTCGGCGATCTGACGGTGCGCGAGAACCTGATGCTCGGCGCCTACGCCAAACGGGCGCGCGCCCGCCAATCGTTCATGCTGGAGCAAGTTCTCACCCTGTTCCCGCGTCTTGAGGAACGCCTGACGCAGATCGCCCGGACAATGAGCGGCGGTGAACAACAGATGGTCGCCATCGGCCGGGCCTTGATGTCCTGCCCCTCCGTCCTGCTGCTTGATGAACCGTCACTCGGCCTCTCCCCGATCATGAGCAGCGAACTGTTCAAGGCGCTGCGGACCGTCAGCCAGACCGGCGTCGGCATGCTGGTTGTGGAGCAAAACGCGCGCCTGAGCCTGTCGATCGCCCATCGCGGCTATCTGCTGGAAAACGGCCGGGTGGTCGGGGAAGGAGAAGCTCAAGCCCTGCAATCCGATCCCGCGGTCCAACAGGCCTATCTCGGACTCGCCAAATCAGCGGCCGCCGATGCCTGAGCCGCGCTATGACGTCTCCTTGCTGATCAACGGCGTAGACTGTCCCGCTTCCTCGGGGGCAGTCGGATGGAGACACGATCCGGTCACGCAGCAAGCCACCACCCGCTTCGCCGCCTCCACCGTCAAGGATGCACGGCTGGCCGCCACGGCGGCGGCGCAAGCCTTTCCCGGCTGGTCCTCGACCCCGCCCGGCGAACGGCGCCGTTTTTTGCTGAAGACCGCCGAGTGCATGCGGCGGCGCGCGCCTGAACTCGAACAGCGCATGCAGGCGGAAATTGGCGCCACCCGTTCATGGATCAATGAAAATATTGAGCTCGCGCTGGAGATATTGATCGAAGCGGCCTCGCTGACCACGCAGATCCGTGGCCAGGTTCTTCCCTCCAAACAGCCGCAGCGCCAGATGCTCGCGCTGCGCCAGCCCGTCGGGGCGGTGCTTGGCATCGCCCCCTGGAACGCGCCGCTGATTCTGGGCGTACGTGCCGTTGCCACACCGCTGGCCTGCGGCAACACCGTCGTCTTCAAGCTCTCTGAACTGGCGCCCGCCACCCAGCGCTGGATCGCCGATTGCTTCCAGGAAGCCGGCTTGCCGCCCGGCGTCCTGAACGTCATCTCCCATGCGCCAGACGATGCGCCCGCCGTGGTGGAGGCACTGATCGCCCACCCCTCGATCCGGCGCATCAACTTTACTGGCTCAACCCGTGTTGGCCGCCATATTGCCAACACGGCGGCCCGGCACCTGAAACCGGCCCTGCTTGAACTGGGGGGCAAGGCGCCGCTGCTGGTGTTGAAAGACGCCGACCTCAACGCCGCCGTCGAGGCGGCCATCCACGGCGCCTTCACCAACCAGGGCCAGATCTGCATGGCCACCGACCGTGTCATTGTTGATGCGTCGATTGCGGATCAGTTCTGCACCCACCTGGCCGCCCGCGCCTCGGCGCTGGTGGTTGGCGATCCCCGCAACCCGGCCGTTGACCTTGGTGCGCTGGCAACGCCGGAAGCCGGACAGCGTCTGATGCAGCTCGTGGAAGATGCCATGCGCAAGGGCGCGCAGCTTTGCTGCGGCGGCCACCTGCTTGCGCCCTGTCTGATGCAGGCCACGGTGCTGGACAAGGTGCGCGCCTCAATGTCTCTCTATCATGAAGAAGCGTTTGGCCCCATCATCAGCGTGATTCGCGTCAGCAGTCCCGAAGAAGCGCTGGGCGTGGCGAACGACTGCGAATACGGGTTGTCCGCCTCCATCTTTTCCAGGGACTTCAACCAGGCGATGAAACTTGCCGAGAAACTGGAATCCGGCATCTGCCACATCAATGGCAGCACCGTCCATGACGAAGCGCACGTTCCTTTCGGCGGCGTCAAGCAAAGCGGCTATGGCCGCTTTGGCGGCATGGCGGGCATCGATGCCTTCACCGAGCAGCGCTGGATCAGTTTCCAGGCCTGACGCGGCGCCTTCGTGAAGGTCAACGCTGGCGCGCGTGGAAAGAAAAAACCCGCTCATTTTGGACTGAGCGGGTTTTTTTCACATACGCCGTGCTTATTGCGCGTCGGGCGTTGCACCAGGTGCCGTGTCCGGCGCCGTGACGTTGTTGGTCATGGCGGCGCTGTCCGGCGCGCTGGCGGGAGCCACCGTCCGTTTGGCCGGTGCGCGCTTGGCTGCCGTACCGGCTTTCCTGGCGGTCCGGGCCGGCTTGCTGGCGGCTTTCTTGGCCGGGCGTTGCGCTGCCGAAGCCTGACCCGCCGTTTTTTTCGTGGCGCTGGCCGTGCCGGTTTTCTTTGCGGCCGTGCTGGCGGTCTTGGTCACTTTCTTGGCGGCGGTCGTGCTGGCCGTTTTCTTGACAGCGGTTTTCTTGCTGGCTGCTTTCTTGGCGGGCGCCGCTTTTTTCGCCGCGGGCGTCTTGCTGGCGGCGGTGCTTGCGCTGGACGCTTTGCGTGCCGGGCTTGCCGTTTTCTTGGAAGCGGCTTTCTTGGCAACCGCTTTCTTGGCAGCCGACTTCACTGCGGTTTTCTTGACAGCCGTTTTCTTGGTGGCCGCTTTTTTGGCAGCCGTGGCACGGGTGGCTTTGGCGGGCGCGGCGGCAGTAGACGTGGCCGCTGCTTTTTCAGCTGCGGCAGCAACGGTCTTGGCTTCCTTGATTGCGGCCTTGACCGCTTTCTCGTAGGCGCTGACCTTCAAGGCAGCTTCCTTGCGCGCCTTGTCCAGGCGCTCCAATGCTTTGCCGGCAGCTTCACGGAATTTGGCTGCTTGCGTTTCCAGTTTTCCCACGACCTGCGACGCAGCGCCGCTTGAAGTACGTGAGGTAGATTTGGCTGCCGTACGTTTGACGGCGGGCCTGGCTGGCGCCTTGACGGTTTGCGATTTAGTGACCATATCAATCTCTGTAAGAGTATTGGCTCGAAGTGTTCATCCTACACCATCAACTGTCAAGACTTTTAGACAGTTTTGAACAGATGATACGTAAAAACACATCCAACCAAAACTCTTTGTTCGTTAAAACAACAACACCGGGACAAGCCCGGTGCTGTTGCTTCATCATCATTTATGGTTCTGACTTGCCGTCGGCATGACCCGGAGGCTCAAGAAAAAAGCGCGCTAGCCGCCCAGGTAGGCATCGATCAGACGCTGATCATTCAACAGCGCCTTGCCGCTGCCTGACAGGGTGATTTCGCCGGTTTCAATCACATAGGCACGGTGCGCAATTTTCAGTGCCTGCCGAACGTTCTGCTCGACCAGGAAGATGGTCAGCCCCTGGCGATTGATCTCGGCAAGAATGCGAAAGATCTCCTGCACGATGATCGGTGCCAGGCCCATCGATGGCTCATCAAGCAGCAACACTCTGGGCCGGGCCATCAACGCGCGGCCGATGGCCAGCATTTGCTGCTCGCCGCCGGACAGGTTGCCCGCCATGCCATCCAGACGCTCCTTCAGACGCGGGAACAAGGCGAACACTTTTTCCAGGTCATCGGCAACGTGCTGCCTGTCCTTGCGCGTGTAGGCGCCCAGCTCCAGGTTTTCACGCACCGTCATGGTGGTCAGGATGGCGCGCCCTTCGGCCACCTGAACCAGACCGCTTGCAACCAGGCGGTGCGGGGCATGACGCGTCACGTCCCGGCCGTCCAGCCTCACCTCGCCGCCCGCCTTGGGCAACAGTCCGGACAAGGCCAGCAAGGTGGTGGACTTGCCTGCGCCGTTGGAACCGACCAGGGTCGTGATCTCCCCCTCGATCAGATCAAAGCTGATTCCTTTGACGGCCTCGATGTGGCCATAGTTGACCTTGAGATCGCGGACCGACACCAACGCTGCGCTCATGCCGTCACCTCCTCGTCGTCGTCCTTGCCCAGATAGGCTTCGATCACCATCGGGTTGCTGCGGATGTCCGCCGGTTCGCCTTCCGCGATGATGCGGCCGAAGTTCAAGACGGCAATGCGATCGCACAAGCCCATGACGAAGCGCATGTCGTGCTCGATCATGAAGATGGTGTAGCCGCGCTGGCGGATGTTTTCAATTTCAGTCATCAGGTCGACTTTCTCGCTGGTATTCATGCCCGCCACCGGCTCATCGAGCAGCAACACCTTGGGCTCGGTTGCCAGCGCGCGCGCCAGCTCCAGCTTGCGCTGCTCGCCATAGGACAGGTTGTCCGCCAGGTCATTGGCCTTGTGTTCGAGCTTCATCCACGCCAGCAGTTCCAGCGCACGCTCGCGCGCCTGGGCCTCCTGCTGCCGGAAGGCGCCGCTGCGCGTCAGCAGCGACCAGGCGCCATAGGTGAAATGGCGGTGGCGGCCGACGATGACGTTCTCAATCAAGGTCATTTCCTTGAAGATGCGGATGTTCTGGAACGTTCGCGCAATGCCGCGTTGCGTGATCTGATGCGGCGGCAGATCCAGCAATGAGGCGCCCTCAAAGGTGATGCTTCCCCCGCTGGGTTGCAGCAGACCGGTGATCAGGTTGAACACCGTGGTCTTGCCCGCGCCATTCGGACCGATCAAACCGTAGATCGATCCTGGCTCCACGCTCAGGTTGACGTCTTGCAAGACATGCAGTCCGCCAAAGCTTTTGGATACAGAGTCAAGTACCAGCATGTCAAACCCTCTTGCCCGAACGGCCGAACCAGCGACGGAACAAGCCGGGATCCCAAATCCCTTGGGGAAGGAACAATACAATGACGACCAGAATCAGGCCGTTGACGACCAGCCGGAAGTCCGCAAAAGAACGCAGTACCTCCGGCAGCAGGGTCAGGATCACGCTGCCCACGACCGGGCCGGCGAGGCTTCCTGTGCCGCCCAGCACCGCCATGGTCAGGATCTCCACGCCGCGGTCAAATCCATACTCGCTCGGACCGATGAAAAAAGTCAGGTGAGCGTTCAACGCCCCGGCCAGGCCCGCCAGCATGGCGCCCAGCACGAAAGCCGTCATTTTGGTCCGCTCGATGTCAACGCCCATCAAGGAGGCCGCGGTCTCGTCGGCCTTGATTGCTTCAAAGGAACGGCCGATCCGCGAGTGCTTGACCCGGTACAGCACGTACAGCGCAATGATGACGGCCAGCGCCACATGCCACCACTGCGTGTATTGCGGAATGCCATTGAGGCCCAGCGCGCCGCCGGTGACGGATTCGGTGTTCAGCAGGATCACGCGCACCACTTCGCCAAAGCCGAGGGTGGCCATGGCCAGGTAGACGCCGGACAGACGCAGGGTCGGTTTGCCGATCACGAAAGCCACCAGCATGGGGGCGGCCATGCCCACCAGCAAGGCCAGCGAAAACGGCATGTCATAGTTCAGCGTCAGCAAGGACGCCGCGTAGGCTCCAATGCCCATGAAGGCGCCGTTGGCCAGGGCCAGCAACCCGCAGGACAGGGTCAAATAAATGGACAAGGCCAGCAAGGCATTGGTCCCCAAGGTCAGGATCAAGTTGCTGTGAATTGCCCAAAAGCTCTCAAACCACTCCATTGTTCTTTCCTTTTACGCCTTGCGTTCGAGAACCTTGCCGAACAAGCCTTGGGGACGCAGCAGCAAGATGAGAAAGAGCAGACCGAAGGCGACGGCGTCGCGCATGGTCGAGCCGATATAGGCCACGGACAGCACTTCCGCAAACCCCAGGAACAGGCCGCCGATCATCGCGCCGCGAATGTCTCCCATGCCGCCCAGAATCACCACCGCGATGCCCTTGTGCAGCATCGGCTGCCCCATCAGCGGGAACACCGCATTCGAATACAGGCCGATCAGCACGCCCGCCACGCCGCCCAGCGCAGCCGCCGCGAAAGACGTCAGCAGGAACAGGCCTTCAACGTTGATGCCGAGCAAGGCGGCCGCCTTGGGCGATTCCGCGATCGCGCGCAAGGCGCGGCCGGTCTGGGTCTTTTTCATCATGAACATCAAGGCCGCCATCAGCGAGAACGAGATGAAGATGATGACCAGCTCGATCACGGTGATGTGCAGGCCCGCGAACTGGATGGCTTCGTTTGGCAGCAGCGCCGGCGGGAAGCGCAGGTTGTCGGCGCCGAATACGCCCTGCGCGCCGCTGTTCAACGCGATCGCCGCGCCTATCGTGGCGATCATCGGGATCAAGTGCGGCGCATTGCGCTTGCGCAAGGGCTTCAGGATGAGGAAGTCGATGGCCAATCCAAACAGCCCGGCAACGCCCGCCGCCAGGATGACCGATATCCACAAGGGGAGTTCCAGCCGCGTCACGATTTCCAGTGCCGCATAGGCGCCGATCATGAACACTGCCCCGTGGGACAGGTTGATGACGCCGAGCACACCGAAAACCAGCGTGAATCCCAATGCGAACAGAGCGTAAACGCAGCCCAGCGAGAGCGCGTTGACGAGTTGCTGTTCCAGCATGATGTACCTTTCAATGAAAAAAACGCGCCCACATTTGCCGCTTTGGGCGCGGCCCGGCAGCGGACAAGAAACGCCAGCCGGTTGGCTGGCGTTCTGGTGAAGTCGGCGCGCCGTTCAAGACGGCGGCCCGCTTCGCCTTACTGCTGAATGACGTACTGCGTACCCTTGGTTTCCATCACGACCGGCTGCTGCTCGGCGTCATAGCCGCCGGGCGCCTTGCCACGGCCTTCGGCCTGGCGGAATTTGAACGGACCGGTCACGCCGTCCCAGGTCACCGACGGCAAGGCGGCCTGGATGGCCAGACGGTCTTTCTGGATATTGCCACTGAGCTTTACCCCTTTCAAGGCTTCGGCCACGATGTACAGGGCGTCATAGGCTTGCGCCGCGAACTGGTCCGGCGAGGTGTTGTACTTGGCCTGATAGGCTTTCACAAAGTCCTGGTTGGCCTGGTGTTTGCTTTGGATGGACCACGGGCTGCCCACCCACAAACCGTCCGAGCTGCCCTTGGCCAGTTCGAACACCCGGACCGAGTTCATGCCGTTGCCGCCAATGAACGGAACATCAATACCCAACTGCCGCGCCTGCACCATGATCGGGGCACCTTCGGCAATCAGCGCGGACAGCACGATGGCGTCCGGATTGGTGGACTTGATCTTGGTCAGTTGCGCCTTGAAGTCCACGTCGCCACGGGCGAAGGTCTCCGTTGTGGTGACCGGAATCTTCAGGTCTTCAAGCGCCTTTTTGAAGTTGTCATAGCCGCTTTTGGTGAAGACGTCATCATTGCCGTAGAGCACGGCCACCTTCTTGATGTCCTTGTGCTTGACCGCCGTTTTGATGGTTTCAGGCAGGACATCGGCTTCCGTGACCGAGTTGCGGAAAATGAAGTTGCCGATGGCGGTGATGCCGTCAGCCGTGTTCGACGTGCCAAAGGCCGGCGTCTTGGCGGCTTGGGCCACGGGAAACGCCGCCTGCGCCGAGTTGGACAGCGTCGGGCCGAAGATCAAGGCCACGCGGTCCTGGAAGATCAGTTTCTTGAAAACGTTGATGCCTTCTTCCTTGCGGCCCTGCTCGTCCTCGATCACCAGCTTGATGGTGTTGCCGTTCACACCACCCGCCGCGTTGATCTGCTCGGCGGCCAGGTTGAAGCCGTTGCGAATGGCGGCGCCGTATTGACCGGCCGAGCCGGACAAGGCGGCGGCAACGCCAAACTTGATTTCATCGGCCTGGGCGGCGGCGCCGACCCCGGCAAGGGCGGACAGCGCCACCAACGATTGACTAAGAATCCGTTTCATTTTTGTATCCTGAATGGCGCGGCCATACGAACGGGGCCGCGCGTGGAGTCCCGCGCCGCCAAGCGGCGGCGCGGCACCCGATCAATGAGAGGTAGCAGGCCATTATAGTAGCCTTGGCCGCCCCTGAAGAACGCCGGCCCTATCGGCCGGGCTTCGGATGCGGAAAGCCGCTCCCGGGACTGGCGCTCCCCGGCGGCAAGTTGAAACAGGCGGCATGGCAACTGATAGAATGGAATGTCCTTTTGATCCAACCGTTTTATTTTCAAAACGCCCAGTCACGTGACAACAACCGTCAATCTGCGTTCCGAGTATGTTTCACTAGACCATACCTACGGCTCCGCAAGCCAGGTAAGTGAATGGCTTCATACCTACAGCCTGCTTACCCCGGACCTGCGTCTAACGGTTCAAGGCCTGATCAAGAACAACAGCGGTTTTCTTGCCCAGGCCTTTTATCAAACGCTGCTTCAGCACCCCGAGGCCGGCTTGCGGCTGTCTCATGATCTGGTCAGCCAGCGGCTGCTCCCGTCTTTGCAGCGCTGGATGCTGTCGCTCGTCTCCGCTGAAACGCCGGAAGATGTGGAAAGCCTGCTGGTTTTTCAACGCAAGGTTGGCGAAATCCATGCCCGGATCGGCATTCCGGTCCATCTGGTCACGCTGGGCACGCGGATCCTGAAATCCGAGCTGGCCATCCTGATCCGCGCGCTGGAACTGGACGGCAATACCTGCTCGTTCGTGCACCAGTACCTGGACAATCTGTTCGATCTGGCCATGGAGCAGATGGGCCTGGCCTTCACCCAAGGGGCTGACCGCAGCACGCGTTCGGAAGAAGCCTATCGCCTGTTCGCATTGGGCCAGAACATCAGCGCTGAACGCGAGCGCCAGCGCGCCTCATTGTTTGACTGGAGCCAGCAGGTGCTGTTTTCGCTGCACCTCGGCATTAACAACGCAACGCTGCAAAGCCTGGCAGGCTCAGAGTTCGGCCTGTGGATCAGCCACAAGGCGGAAACCATGTTTACCGGCTCGCCGGAGCTGGTGGAAATCAAAAGCACGATCCTCGTCATTGACAATGTCTTGCTGCCGCAATTGTCCGCGGACGTCAGCACCCTGCCCCAGCACCCGATCGTCGAGTTCCAGACTGCCATCGGCACGCTGGCCTACCTGCTCAACAGCCTGTTTGACAAGGCCGCTGAAATTGAAAGCGGCCGCGACACTGTCACCCAGTTGTTGAGCCGGAAGTTCGTTGCCACCGTGCTGAAACGGGAAATTGCGCACGCCACGCAAAGCCATGAGCCTTTCTGCATTCTGATCGTTGACGTAGACCACTTCAAGCTGATCAACGATGAATACGGCCATTCCAGCGGCGACATCGCCTTGCGCCAGATTGCGCAGACCCTTCAGGCGCGCAGCCGCTCCAGTGATTTCGTTTTCCGCTACGGCGGTGAAGAGTTCCTGATCCTGCTGGTCAACGTGGATGCCGAACAAGCCCTGGTCGTGGCTGAACAGCTGCGCCAGCAGATTGCCGAAAACAGCGTGCACCTGCGTGACGAAACCCGCATCAAAGTCACCGCCAGTTTCGGTGTGGCCCAATTTGACGGACACCCCGACTACGAGCATCTGATCGAACGCGCCGACAAAGCCCTGTACCTTGCCAAGAACCAAGGCAGAAACCGCTGCGTCCTGGCGCGTTGAACGCATTTTTCCCTGCAAGAGCGGCCCAGCCCCCGCACCGCCGGTTCGCGGGCTGGGCCGCTCCCGCAAAAACAAGACATGGAGTACCTCACCATGAGCAGTCTGCCCCTCGGCAACGACGATTATCCGCAATGGGACCTGCCCGACATTGTCAGCAAATTGCGCAACAGCCGGGAAGTCGAGCACAAGGTTCGCTATCTGGGCCGCATCCGTGAGCTGCCGTCCCGGGAAATGCTGCGCACGATTCTGGATGGACTGGCGGTTGCGCTGTTCCCGACCCACTATGGCCGCTGCGTGCTGAGTGATGAAAGCATTGATTTCTTCGTCGGCAATACGCTGAACACCACCTTGAACCAACTCTGGGAACAAATCCGGCGCGCCCTGTATTTTTCTTTGCCGCCCGCCTCCCACCACGACGCCGATATCCGGCATCTTGCCACGGAGATGGGCCGACGCTTTGCCAACCAGCTCCCCGACATCCGGGCCCTGCTGGTCAGTGATCTGAATGCCGCCTACCAGGGCGACCCGGCCGCCACCAGCCTGTCTGAAATCCTGCTGTCTTATCCGGGCTTCCAGGCCATCATGCATCATCGCTTCGCGCATGCCCTGCATCAGCTCGGCGCGCCCTTCCTGGCACGGCTAATTGCCGAAATCGCGCACTCGGACACCGGCATCGACATTCACCCCGGCGCCACCATCGCCGGCAGCTTCTTCATCGACCACGGCACGGGGGTCGTGATTGGGGAAACCTGCATCATCGGCGAACGCGTCCGGATTTATCAGACCGTCACGCTGGGGGCGAAAAGCTTCCCAGCCGACGAGCACGGCAATCTGACCAAGGGCATCCCGCGCCACCCCATCGTCGAAGACGACGTCGTCATTTATGCGGGCGCAACCGTGCTGGGGCGAATCACCATCGGCAAAGGCTCGACCGTGGGCGGCAACGTCTGGCTCACGCAGAGCGTTGCGCCCAACAGCTACATCTCTCAGGCGAGAAACCGCAACGATTGAAGAAAGCGGCAAGCTTTGCCGAAAGAGCGGCAGCATCCTGCCGCTCTTTCGGGACCGCGCTCAGGACGCCTCGGGTGCCTGCAACGGCGCGGCAAAAGGTGGGCCATCGGGCTCCGTGGCCGGGGCAGCCGACCTTGCCGCCGACGCCGTGGCGCCCACAAGAATCGGATTGTGGATCGGCGCCGAGAAGAAACGGCTCAACTCGCTGGCAAGCTCGTTCAGCACCCGCATTTCATCCGCAGTGATCTTGCGCACCAAGGCGTCATCGGACCAATCCCCGTAGATCAGCGCCTCGGCCCGGTTTTCCACCCGAACCGGTAGCAACACCAATGAGCGCGCATCCGGCATGGCCTCGCGAAACCACGCGGGCAAGTGGATGGTGAAGCGCGGATCCAGCGCATTCTCAATGAAAATGCCGACCGAGTTGGTGATGGCCAGGTGGAACACGTCAACCGAAAAGGTTTCCTGGAACTGAAGGGCCGACAGGCGTTCATCAATTTGCCGACCGAATCCCAGCGTGGCGCGGTAGCAACTGTTGTCTTGATCTCTCAAGAAGATCACCGCCCGGGAAAACTTCATGCCCGCCGACATCGTTTCCAGCACCATCGAGAGCATCGGGCCCAACGGCTGCCCCGACTCCAGCGACTGCAGGTCCTTGATGCCGTTCTCAATCATGCTCACGGGATCCTGGACCACCAGCGACGCGGCTTCCACGCGCAGTCCCTCGATCTGTTGGATGAAGTGCTGGCTGGTCGGCTCTTTGGTGAAGGTCTTGACGGTTTTGTCGATCAGGCCTTCCGGCATCCCCGCCGACGAGGAAAAGCGTTTGGCCACGGTCGAGATGGCGTTGTCACGCTCCTCAGGCGAAGTGTCGGGGGACGTCATGCAATGCGCCATGTCCGTTGACATACTGGCAATCACGCGCAGCCAGTCCACGCTGGACTGCACCAGCTCTCCGCTTTCCGGCTTGAACGGCTTCATGCCTTCACTGATGGACGCGGGCAGCCCCCAACGCTTGGCGACTTCCTGACCAAGCTCGTCAAAGCTCAAGCCCAACACTTCCTGGCAAACCAGATCGTCCGACCCGCCGCGCGCTTCCGCAAGCTCACGGATTTTCTTCCATTCGGATTCCAGGTAGAAAATGCACAGCAGCCGACCAAGTTGGTGCATCAATGAGTAAACAACGGCTTCCTCACCCACGAACGAACCGCGGACTTCACACAGGCGGCGCGCAACGCTGCCGGCCAGCAGCGCGCGATTCAGCTCCAGCTTGACCTCGAGGCGGTGCAATTCAGAATGGCTTTTCTGAAAGTGGTCCACCAGCTTGAGCCCCAGCGCCAGGTGGCCTACGGCGCCCGTGCCCAACACCATCAAGGCCCGCGTGACGGTCGTGATGTTGCCGCCAAAGGAAATGTACATGGCCGAATTGGCCAAGCGAATGACACGTTGGGTCAGCGCAAAATCCGAGAGCACCAGCTTGACCAGGCTGGAATAGTCCGTATCGGCGGCTTTCATCGCGGACACAGTGGAGCGCACCGCTTCCGACAACATGGGCAGTTCACCGCGCTCGCTGATGCGGTGCCATAATTTGCTCGTTAGTGCGGATCTCTGGGCTTGGCTCAACGATGGCATAGAACTTGGCAAAGGGCTAAATGGCTGTCAGCGACGCATGGCTTCTCAGCCAGGCGCTCAGCTCGGGAACGGGCAATGCCTTGCATACCAGCCAACCCTGGATATGCTGACATCCACTTTTCAATAGAATATTGCGCTGTACTTCCGTTTCAACGCCTTCGGCGACCAGGCTCAGACCCAAGGTTTTGGAAATACCGATGACGGCGTCAACAATTGCCCGGTCACTGAGCGAATTCGGCAGGTTTCCAATGAAACCGCGGTCCAGCTTCAAGGTGGTCAGCGGAAAACTCTGTAGATAGGCCAGGCTGGAATAGCCGGTGCCGAAGTCGTCCATGGCAAACCCGACGCCGAGCTCGGTCAGCTCTTCAAGAATGGCCTTGGCGTGCACCGGGTCCTGCATCAGCACGCTCTCGGTGATTTCCAGGACCACCCGATTGGGTGCCACGCCGCTGAGCCGGAAGGCTTCCCGGACGTGTTCGGCAAAGCGGCGGTCGCGGAACTGCTGGGCGGAAACGTTCACGTTGACATGGTGCAAGACCATGCCTTCGGCATCCCAGCGCTTGAGCTGCATGCACGCATTCTTCAGCGCCCAGTCACCCAGGAAGTTGATCAGGCCAACCTGCTCCGCGACGGGAATGAAGGTATCCGGCGGCACCATGCCCAGGCTGGGATGGCGCCAGCGCATCAAGGCCTCAACCGCCACCACCTCCAGATTGTCCGCGCGCACGATAGGCTGGTAGTGCAGCGTGAACTCACCGTTGCGAATGGCGGTGTGCAGATCGGATTCCAGCCGGATGGCCTTGCGGCGGTCTTCGGCGGGCTCATGCTCATAGAAGGCGAAACCGACGCCACGGGTGCGGCGCGCCAGCCCCAGGGCGGCATCCACCTGGTTGTACAGCTGTTCGCCGCCGACGTCGCCATCCGGATAAATCGTGGCCCCCATGTGCACCGTCAGCTGCACGGTCTGGCCTTCAAAGGAATAAGGGGTCTGGATCAGGTCCGACACCTTGGTGGCGAACTCCTCCACTTGCCGACGGCTGCGCACATCGTCAAGCAGGATCAGGAAGGCATCGCTGGCGGCGCGCGCCACGAACACCGATGAGCCGCAGCACTCTTTCAGGCGCGTGGCGGTGTCCCGCAGGATGCGGTCCCCGGCTTCATAGCTGAAGGCGCGGTTGATGCGATGAAAACTTGCAATATCCAGCAGCAGCAAGGCGATGCGGTTATTCCGCTTCCGCGCTTGCAGTTGGGCTTTTTCTATTTCGCGGTTGGCCGCGCTCAGGTTCGGCAGGCCGGTCAGCCCGTCGTGATCCATGGAATAGCTCAGGGACTGCGTCTGGCTCACCCAATTGGAGACGTCATAGGCCAGCACATGGATGCGGCCGCTGTCCGGGTCCTTCCAGAAGCGTATCTCGACCCGCTGCGGATACGTGAGGGTCTTGACCAGATGGAGATGGCCTTGCTGCATCTGCCCCGACTGACTGGCCGCCAGCAACAGGCGCTCAAGCTCGGCCGCTTCATCGGCCAAGACCAGATCGCGCAGGGAAAGAATCTGCAGATATTCACGATGGTAGCCAATGAAGGCCAGGCCCCGTTCCGAAATGTCGTGGAAACGCCCTTGCTGATCAACACATGCGTAGAAATCCAGCAACTCTTGTAAAGCAGACTGCTCTGGACGATAAGCTACTTCAGCAAAGGTTGGGTTCATGAATGAAAACGAGACGCTACGAGAAGTTGAGGCAGCTCAATAATAGATCGGACTGAAGCCATACGGATAATAACGGCCGGACCACTCAAAAGTTAAATCTTATCTATGAAACATCCTACCCTATCTTCCCGGGTCCCAGCATGTCAGGGTCTTCGCCAACTTGCACCGGATCAGGGCGGGATTTGTACTTGGCGTGGACTTGTAGCAGACTAGGGCCGTTTCTTTTCCCCGCAAGGAGTTCACCTATGTCGGAAGACACCTCCTCTTCGCCGCCGCCGAGGGCACGCATTCTTGCCCCGGTTTTTTATCCCTCCGCCTTCATCGCGCTCTTTCTGGTCGCGTGCTCCGTTCTTCTTCCCGGCCCCACTGAAGTCCTGTTCTCCACCGCCAAGAGCTGGGTCGTCCAGGACGCGGGCTGGTTCACCGTGCTGACCGTGGCGGGCTTTCTGGTTTTCGTGGTTGGCCTGGCCTTCAGCAGCCTCGGCCGGATCAAGCTCGGCCCCGATCACAGCACGCCGGACTACAGTTACACCACCTGGTTTGCGATGCTGTTCGCGGCCGGTATGGGCATCGGCCTGATGTTCTTCGGCGTGGCCGAACCGATCATGCACTACAGCAGCCCACCCACTCAGGAAGGCCTGACCATCGGCGCCGCGCAGCAAGCCATGCGGATCACTTTTTTCCACTGGGGCATCCATGCCTGGGCCATCTATGCGGTCGTTGCCCTGTCTCTGGCTTATTTTTCCTACCGCCATGGCCTGCCGCTGCGCATCCGCTCTTCGCTATATCCCTTGATCGGCAAACGCATCTACGGCCCGATCGGCCATGCCGTCGATACGTTTGCCGTGCTCGGCACCATTTTCGGCCTGGCCACATCACTGGGCTTTGGCGTCATCCAGATCAACTCGGGCCTGAACTATCTGTTCGGCATCGCCCCGAGCACCTCGACCCAGATCATCCTGATCACCGTGATTACGCTGATTGCGACCGGCTCGGTCGTCAGCGGCCTGGACCGTGGCATCCGGCGGCTCTCCGAACTCAATATGATCATGGCCGTCATCCTGCTCGCCTTCGTGCTGGTCATGGGCCCGACCGTCCATCTGCTGCAGGCCTTCGTCCAGAACACGGGCATGTACATTTCCAATATTTTCACCATGACCTTCAACCTCTATGCCTATGATCCGAAGCCGGGCTGGATCGGCGGCTGGACCCTGTTCTATTGGGGATGGTGGGTGGCGTGGTCGCCGTTCGTCGGCATGTTCATCGCCCGCATCTCGCGGGGCCGGACGGTGCGTGAGTTCGTCGTCGGCGTCCTGATGGTTCCCACTGGCTTCACCTTTTTGTGGATGACCATTTACGGCAATACCGCGCTGCACCTCGTCATGCAGAAAGGCGTCAGCCAACTCGTTGAAACCGTCTCCGTCGATTCGTCGGTCGCGCTGTTCGAGTTCCTTGGCTACTTTCCGCTGACGTCCGTCACGTCCTTGCTGGCCACGCTGCTGGTCGTGATCTTTTTCGTCACGTCGGCGGACTCCGGCGCGCTGGTGATTGACATGCTCTCCTCCGAAGGCGAAGAGCAATCCCCGCTGTGGCAGCGGATCTTCTGGGCCTTGCTGGTCGGCGCGGTGGCCATCGCCCTGCTGCTGGCGGGCGGACTCACCTCTTTGCAGGCCGCCACCATTGCCTCCGCCTTGCCGTTCACCATCGTCATGATGATCATGTGCTGGGGCATGACCAAGGCCATGGGCCGCGACCACGCCAAGCTGACCTCGCTGCGCAATGCCCGCGCGCTGCCCACCTCCGACGGTGACTGGCGCGATCGGGTGCGCGCGCTGGTTCACCAGCCGCGCCGCCTCGAAGTCCGGGATTTCCTGCAAAAGACCGTGGAGCCCGCCCTGCAGGACGTGGCCAATGAGTTGCGCAAGCGCAGCCTGGACGTCGCTGTCGAGACCGCGGAAGACGGCGGCGTCAGCCTGCGCGTGGCCCATGGCAAGGAAATCGATTTCCTATATGCCGTCAGGCCCCGCCCGTATGAACCGCCCAGCTTCATGCTCGGCGACCCGCGCCGCCGCAATGACGATTCCCGCTTTTTCCGCGCCGAAGTCTTCCTGCGCGAAAGCGGCCAGGACTACGATGTCATGGGCTGGGGCAAGGAGGAACTGATCTACGACGTGCTCGATCAGTATCAACGCCACATCCACTTCCTGGACACGATCCGCTGAGTTCCACCAGGCGGCCTGACAGGTAGTCCAATAGGCGGCCCGGCCCACACCGGGCCGCCTATTTCCTGGCCGGGGCGGCCTCATTCGCCATGCCCTGCTGCTCCCCGCCAACCGTTGCAGTTCAAGTAACCAGATTTATATTCTGAATGACTTGATGTCGAAACGGTAAGCATTGCTCCGCCCGCAAGCACCCGCCCACCTCGGCGGTGTCGCCCTCTCCCCCCCATCCGCTCGAATATCTGGTAACAAGCCGGACGCCGATCGCCGGTAGGATGGACAACGTAGACATGCAAGCGACACGCACTGTCGCTCCGCCTTGTCTCCGCCCAAAGGCGGGACTTGCGCCCAGGCCGTGCTCAGGAGGAGGTATGACGCATCTGCTACTGGTGGAAACCGATACCGAGTACATCGAATCGTTTCTTGCCCAGGCAAGTGAGCTGAATATGACGGCGATCGCCGCCGCCTCGGTGCCGGAAGCGCTGATTCGCTACCATCAGCGCCCTCCACATGCCCTGTTGATCGGGCCCGGCATCAGCGGCGCGCAGCTTGATGCCTTGAAAGCCAAACTGAAAGAAGCGCAGCCTGCCTACTATCTGCTGAGTGAGGCGGGCGCCACGACGCATTCTGATTCACACACGAAAACCGAGGCCTTGAAAAAAACGATGGTAGCGATCAAACGAGACTGTACGGCTGGTTTAACCTTGCCCGAGGAGCCCGACTCCCCGTACGAAACCCATTTCGCCGAATTCGTCGGCCGCTCTGCCGCCATGAAGAAGCTCTACAACGAGATTCGCAAAGTCGCCAAGACCGATCTTCCCGTGCTGCTGATCGGGGAAAGCGGCACCGGCAAGGAGTTGGCGGCGCGCGCCATCCACCGTCACAGCAATCGTCATCTGGAAGCCTATATTCCAATCAACTGCGCCGCGATTTCGAGCCAGCTCATTGAAAGCGAGCTGTTTGGCCATGAAAAGGGCAGCTTCACCGGGGCGGACAAGAACCGGCAAGGCTATTTTGAGATCGCCGACGGCGGCACGCTGTTTCTGGATGAAGTCACGGAAATGCCGCTGGAGGCGCAGACCAAGCTGCTGCGCATTCTTGAAAACGGCCAATACATGAAGGTCGGCGGCGCCAGCATTCTGACTTGCGACACCCGCATCATCGCCGCCACCAACCGGCCGCCGTCCAAGGCCATCAGCGACAAGAAACTTCGCGAAGACCTGTATTACCGGCTTGGCGTTTTTCCCATCAAACTGCCGCCGCTGCGCGACCGTGACGACGACGCGCAGTTGATTGCCATGCAGTTTGTCGAGCAGCTGAACGATGAGCATGGCAAGCAAAAAAAACTGACCGAGGGCAGCTTGAGCAAGATTGCCGACTACGACTGGCCGGGCAATATCCGTGAATTGAAGAACGCGATCCTGCGCAGCTACATCCTGAGCAACGGCAGCGAGATCGACGTCAACCCCGAACTCGGACGCGTTGAATAACGCGCCCGGGCGTGTGCGCTGGCGCATTACCGCGCAACCTCGCCTTGGATGGCTTCCTGCAGCACGTGCGCATGGCGCAGATGCTGCTGCAACATGGGCAGGGCGTCCTGGGCAAACCCCATGACCTCTTTGTCGCGGCCTTCCGTCAAGTATTTGTCAAACAGCTTGATCGTGTCCTCATGGGCGGTAACGGCGGCATGCTCGGCGTAGTCCTTATCAAACTCCCGCCCTTTCTTGCCCTTCAGCAAGGTCAGTTTTCCGCGCTGCATCAGACTGGGGCGATCCGGCAGCTCCACCCCCTTGCTCTGCGCCAGCGCGGACAGTTCGCTGGCTATCTGCCGGTGTTCGTCGAGCATCATCTGGGCGAAGGCCTTGACGTTGGGATTGCTGGCCAACTCCAGGCTCAGGCGCGCCGCTTCAATTTCGTAATGCCCCGCCTGCGCCGCGTTCTTCATGAACGATTCATCCGCCGAAGACACCTCCTGTGCATGAGAACCCTTCATGACCAGTCCCGCAATGGCTGCCGTTGCCACAGCCAAACAAACCACCTGTCGTACTCGCATGAGAAAGCTCCTTTACGTTGCAATAGGAATCAAACACCTTTCATCCAGCAAATACTGTGCTCAAGCGTAAAAGCCATTGTCGGGAACGGAACTTGCTTTCCATACTGGTGGCAAGTAAGCGGGGTTCATTCCCATACCGCTTTTATCCGGGAGTAAGCCTGCTTTCACGCGGGTGACGCGGGTGGGAAACAGACGGGGATTCAGCATGAAACTTGAACTATCGCCTCAGCTCAGCACACAGCAAAACCTTTCGCTGCGCCTGCAACGCTCGTCCCGTATCCTCCAGCTGTCCACAGCGGAAATCCAGGAACTGCTTGAGGAAGCCCTGCACGACAATCCGCTCCTTGATCTTGATTCAGCCGACCTGTCGCCCGACACCCCTCCCCAGCCCAGCCTTCGCTGGGAGAATGCGAGCGTCAAAAGGCGGCCGGACGCGCAAACGGATCCGAGCGGCACCTGGCGGGCGCCCACCTCGCGCAATGAGATCCTGCTGGAAAACATCCGGCTGAGCCATGCCGACGAACATTGCAAGGCGCTATGCGCGCTGATCATCGATGCCTTGGATGACAATGGCTATTTGCAAGACAGCTATGACGCCTTGCTGCCACCCGGCGCAGGCCAGGTTTCCGAGGCGCAATGGGATGCCGCGCTGGCGCTGATACAGAACCTGTCCGAGCCGGGCATTGGCGCGCGCTGCGTGGAAGAATCATTGATGATTCAATTGAATGCTCGCCAGGACCTGAGCGCATGCAATCGGGAGGCCGTGGAGGCGTTGATCCAGAATGCCTTGAGCGACGTGAGCGAGAACCGCCTTGCCGTCCTGGACGATACCCTTCAGCAACAAGGCAGCAGCTTGGCCGAAGCCCTGTCCATCCTGCGGCAGCTCGATCCCAAACCCGGCCGCGCCCTGTTTGCGCTCCAGCCACAAGCGCTGATTCCTGACGTCTATGTGATCAAGAACGCCGGGCGCTGGACCGTGATCCCCGACCGGCAGAGCCTGCCCCTGGTCCAGGTGGACCAGCACTATGCCGATCACCTGGGCGCCCACGCCAAAGAGTGCGCGCAGGCCTTGCGTCAAGTCCTGACCGACGCGCGCTGGTTATCGGAGAGCCTGCTCATGCGGCGCCAGACGGTTTGCCGCGTCGCGCTGCACATTGTGCAGCGCCAGCAGCTGTTTTTCGAGCTGGGTGAACAGGCGCTGCAACCCTTGAAAATCAGCGATCTTGCCGAGGAGCTGGGCCTGCATGAATCCACCATTTCCCGGGCCACCACGAATAAATACATGGATACGCCGGCCGGTCTATTGAGTTTCCGCTACTTTTTCTCGCGGGAGCTCGACACCAGCTTTGGCGGCACGTGCTCAAGCAGCGTGGTCAAGGCGCTGATCCGCCGTCTGATCGACGAGGAAAACACGGACGATCCGCTGTCCGATGTGCGGCTCCATCAGCGGCTCCTGGAGGAGAGCATTGAAATCTCGAAGCGAACTGTCACCAAATACCGGCTGCAAATGCGCATTCCGAACGCCGTCGAACGCAGGCGAAATGCCCTCTTGAAGGAAATATCGAACCCGTCTTGAGCCTCATCTTGGGAACACAACTTGCTAAGGGATAAGGAGGTTTCATTTCTCTTATCGAAGCGAGAACAAGACATGAGCAAAATCATCATTGTGTCGGTACGCGTGGCCAACGCCCACCAGCCTTCCACCGGCGGCCTGGCCGTGGCGGTTGAACGGCTGCTGGAGCAGCAGGAGGTTGCGGGCGTATGGCTGGGATGGAACGGAGTTTGTGTGGAAGATCAGGCATCCATCGAGCTGAATGTTGAGGACAGGGGCTATTACCGTGCGCTGACCTTCCCCTTTACCCAAGACCAATATGATCAGTTTTACTGCGGCTATGCCAACACCTGCTTATGGCCTGCTTTTCATTATCGTCTGGACTTGATGAACTTTCTCCCGCAAGCGTATCAACAATACTTGCAGGTGAACCAGCAGATCGCCCAGTACCTGGACCAACTGGCCGAACCCGATGACCTCATCTGGATCCAGGACTACCATTTGATCCCGCTTGCCCACTTCTGCCGGGAACGGGGCATGCGGCAGAAGATCGGCCTGTTTCTTCATACGCCCTTTCCGTGCGTCGACATCCTGAAGGCGGTGCCGCGGCATGAACACTGGCTGCCGATGCTCCATGCCTATGACCAAGTGGGTCTGCAAAGCAAAAGCGATCACTCGGCGCTGTTGACCGCGATGAAAATCGTCTCCAGCGGCGTGAAGCAGCGGGAAACCCGGTTTGGTGTCTATCCCATCGGCATTGATGTCGACCTGGTCCAATCCATGGCGGAGTCGGACGAAGCGGACCTGGATGCGGAAGGACCCAGCCCTCATGAACCCGCCCCCAAGACCGTCATCAGTGTTGACCGCCTGGACTATACCAAAGGCCTGCCGCAGCGCTTTCGCACATTCTCCGCCTTGCTGGAACGCTATCCCGATGTCAAGGAACAGGCCAGCTACGTACAGATCGCCCCCAGCAGCCGCTCGGACATCATGTGCTATCAACTCATGCAGGAAGAACTGGAAAGCCTGGCGGGACAAATCAACGGCCAACACGCCACCTTGAACTGGACGCCCATCGTCTACATGAACCGCGCCTTCCCCGCGCCCAGCTTGATGAAGCTGCTGCGCCAAGCGCAAGTTGGTTTCATTTCTCCATTGCGGGACGGCATGAACCTGGTTGCAATGGAGTACGTGGCCGCCCAGGATCCCGATGACCCCGGCGTCCTGGTGCTCTCCACCTTCACCGGTGCGGCGCAGTGTCTGGACTCGGGCTATTTGAGCGTCAACCCTTATGATATTGACGACACGGCCCAGACCCTGCACAAGGCCTTGCACATGCCACTGGCTGAACGCCAGGCCAGGCACCAGGTCTTGCTTGATCAACTTCGAGAGCAATGCCTGGGCACCTGGTATCAGACCTTCATCCGGGACCTGACCGGTCAGCCGCAGCCGCCCCAGCCCGCGCCGGCGCCGTTTACACCGATTCGAGCGTCCTGAGGCGGACAAAAGCGTCAGGCTGGTGCACGGCCAGATACTGCAACAGCCCGCGCCTCAATAAGCAGCGCAAATCAAACAGCTCGCCGGAGTTGCGCCCACTGACGAGGAAGCGCAACTGCATGCCCCACTCGTTCGTTTCCGTCACCTGCAACACGCGCACCCGCTTATCCCACAGGTCCGACGCCTCGCACAGGGCTTCGAACTCCGCGTCGAGCGCATCCAGATCAATGCGGTAATCCACCCACAGGAATACCGTGCCCAGCAGCGATGCACTGTGATGCGTCCAGTTCTGAAAGATGTTCTCAACAAACCATTGCAGCGGAATGATCAAGCGGCGCTCATCCCAGATGCGAAGCACCACGTAGGTTGCCGTGATTTCCTCGACCCGCCCCCACTCATCGGCAATGATCAGAACATCGTCAATGCGGATCGGCTGCGTGAACGCAATCTGCAGGCCCGCGATGAAGTTGCCGAGCACCGGACGCGCCGCAATCCCGGCCACCAATCCCGCCACCCCGGCCGAGGCCAGCAAGCTCGTCCCGATCTGCCGGGCGCCCGGCAAGGTCAGCAAGACGAATGCCAGCCCCATCAGCAGCAATAAGAAATGCGCGCTGCGGGCAAGCACACGCGCCTGGGTGAAGATGCGCCGGGACTTCAGATTATCGGCAACGTTGATCGGATTTCGTATCGTCACCGCCTGGAACAGCGACTCAACGGCCGCCATCAGCAACCAGGTCACGCAGATAATCAGAAAGATCATGGTGAGCAAGACCAGATAGCGTTTCCATTCTCCCTCAACGGGCAAGGCCAGCAACCAGAAGCGCAGCAAGGCCGTCAGCAGGAACAAGCGGGAGGGCAGGAAAGCCTTGTCAGAGAAAAAGCGAATGAAGTGGGTGGGTGGAAACACCCGTCTCAACACTTGGCCGCCCAGGTAATGCAAAAGAAGCAGCACCCCCCATCCGGCGGCCAGAACAAGCAGCCAGACCCACACCGATACTGTTGTCATCGCACCTTCCTCCGCTTTCACCTTTGCCTGGCTGCCGCAGCAATTAGCGTGCCCGGGGTGCTGGGGCGAATGCGGGCATGTTACTTGCTGGGAAATGCAGACCCCACGCCGCGCCTTGTCGGCCGCGGCGGGATGAAGCCAAGCCACTTACAGGAGCGCATGATGAGCGACACGAAAAAGACCGTGGACACCCAGCGCCACATTCAGCGGGAACAAGACCGGAAAGATGCCCGACCAGATGAAAAATCGGACAGCCCCAGCCAGGCCGACCCGGCGCCCAAGTCCTACCCCAAACCGCCCCTGCCCGAACAGCATCAGAAAAAGCCCGGCAAGGAGTCCGAGCTTGATCCCGCGCCCCGCTATGAAGCGGCCAACTACATCGGCAGCGGCAAGCTGGAAGGCAAGGTGGCGATCATCACCGGCGGGGACTCCGGCATCGGACGCGCCGTGGCGGTGCTGTTCGCACGGGAAGGCGCCAACGTTGCCATTGTCTATTTGAGCGAAGACCGGGACGCTGAACAAACCCAGCGAGCCGTGGAGAAAGAAGGCGCCCAATGCCTATGCCTTCGTGGTGACGTCAAAGACCCCACGTTCTGCAGGCAGGTGGCCAGCAAGACGCTGGACGAATTTGGACAAATCAACGTTCTGGTCAACAACGCCGCTTTCCAGGAACATGCGGACAGCTTGCTGGACCTGACGCCGGAACGCCTCGATGAAACCTTCCGCACCAATATCTATGGCTATATCTATATGGCCCAGGCATGCCTGCCACACTTGAGCGCGGGCGACAGCATCATCAATACGAGTTCGGTCACCGCCTTGCGCGGCAGCGCTCATCTGCTCGACTACTCCAGCACCAAAGGCGCGATTGTCGCGCTGACGTATTCGCTGGCCGAGAACCTGGCCGAACAAGGCATCCGCGTCAATGCCGTGGCGCCCGGCCCGGTGTGGACACCGCTGAATCCGGCCGACGGTCCCGCTGAAAAAATTCCGGAGTTCGGCGCCAAGACACTGTTTGGCCGCCCCGCCCAGCCGGAAGAGCTCTCTCCGGCCTATGTGTACCTGGCCAGCCCGGTCACCGCCAGCTACGTCACCGGCATAGTGCTTCCGATCACCGGACAAGGAGGTTTTTGATATGCCGCGACTGCCCGCGCTGGACAGCGCCGCCCTCTTTCTGGACCTGGACGGCACCCTCGTGCCATTGGCGCCGCGGCCTGAACACGTCAACCTGCCCGACTCGACGCTGCACTTGCTGCAAGGCCTGCAAGGCGCCTGTTCGGGCGCGCTGGCCCTGGTGTCCGGCCGAGACAGGAACAGTCTGCTCCC
>JBAYOI010000014.1:0-25051 GCA_041678365.1 Pigmentiphaga sp.
GCGCCGCGCAGGAAAAAGCAAACGCCAGCCTGTCATGCGCCCCTAAACGGGACCCGCGGGTCCGCGCTTGGAGGTATGACAGGCTGGCGTTTGCGTTTGCGTTCGCGCTCAGCGCTTATGCTGATAATCCCGGTAGAGCTTGAATGCCTCATAGGCGATGAAGGCAATCCCGCCCACCTTCAGCGCGGGCAAGAAAAAACGCGGCGTGATTTTCGTCAGCATGACGGACAGCGCTGACGAAACAAAAGGATAGCGCCGCGCTGTGGACCACAGCCGCAAAGCCGTGGTCATGCCTTGCTGCGACGCCACCTTGGGCATCAAACTCCGGAACAGCGTGGACGGACGCGTGGATGCCTTCAGCTGTGCGCAATGCGCAGCCAACTGCAAGCGTTCAATGGCCGCGCGCGCTTTCAGATGCTGCTTGCGCTCGGCCAAGGTGCGTGGGCGTGACTGCGACATGGTCAAGCTCCTTCATCTCGGCGAAGGCCCGCCAACATATCCCGGTCTCGTTGCAGCTCAGCCAGCGTTTCATCGAACGGAACCGGGGCCCCGACAATTTTGTTCCGCGCACTCAGCAGCAAGAGCAGGCCGATCACGCCGTAGGTCAGGCCTGCTCCGCCAATCGCCCACAGCCGGTACTCGGTATCCCAGAAAAAGATGACCAGCAGAAAAGAGAACATCAGCAGGGCCAGCATCAACAACAGCAAGCCCGCCAATGCATACAGCACCGTACTCAGCAGACGGGACTTTTCTTCGGCCAACTCCAGAGCGGCCAGTTCAAAACGCGTTTTGAACAGGTCCAGGACGCTGGCCGCGATGTCGCGGATGGCGCCGATCGGGTTGCCGCCGGTCATGTTCAACGCCGGCCGTTCAGCAAGATGCCGATGACGAGGCCGATTGCCACGCCCGCGCCAATCGAGCGCCACGGATTGTCATGCACGTAATCGTCCGTGGCGCGAGCGGCTTCCCGGCCCCGGTAGTACACCGAGTCCTGCACATCCACCAGGCGCTCGCGGGCGCGCTTCAAGGAAACCATGGCTTTTTCACGGAGCTCGCTCGCACGCTCTCCACTGCTGGCCGCCGCTTGTTTCAACAGGTCTTCGGCATCGCCCAACACAGATTTCACGTCGGTAATCAGCCTGTCTTTCGTTTCAATTGCCATTTGGAATCTCCGTGTTCACGATTGATGAGTTTGATCATACCAGCGACCTCGTTTTCAGAGGCCTTCCGCAGCATCCTGCAACATTGTTCAGTAGAGATCAACCGTTTTTGTTTCGTGCCGCCGACGCCCGAGCCGACCCCCGCTACCGCATCGCCACCCAGTTGAACAAACGGTCATGGAAAGCATTGGCCTGCGCCGCTCTTTCATCATTGATCAGGCTCACCACCACATAGCGCCGACCGCTGTTGCCCTGGATGTAGCCGGCCATGGACCGGACGTCGCGGAGCGAGCCGCTTTTCAGGCGTCCGCGCCCTTGCGCCACCTCACCCCGAACCCGCCGACGCAAGGTTCCGTCCACGCCCAGAATGGCCAGCGACGACACGAAATCCGGCATGGTTGGCTCCAGCCAGGCCGCCTGCAGCAGCTTGCTCAAGGAGTCCGCCGAAACGCGTTCGAACCGGGACAGTCCCGCCCCGTTCTCAACAACCAATTCCGGCATGGCCAGACGCCGCGCCGCCAAGTGCGCAATCAGTGCCTCGGCGCTGCTTTGCGCGGTGGCGGGCTGGGCACCGCGTTCAGCGCCCAAGGTCAACAGCAGATGCCGGGCCATGAGGTTATTGCTGAACTTGTTGACGTCGCGGATGACCGTCCCGAGGGTCGGCGACTGATGGGTGTGGATCAACAACGCATCCCGCGGCACCTCTCCCTCACGAACGCGCCCCAGCAAAGCGCCGCCCAGGTCTTCCCACATCAGGCGCAGCACCTGCTCGGCATGGCTTGCCTGATCAAGCACCACTCTTTGCAACGAGAACGGGCCGCAGCTGGCAGGCACCTGGCCCGACAGCCTGACGATAACGCCGCCGTCACCGGCCAGAAAGGATTCCGTGGACACGACCGGCGGCCCCATGCAGACATTGCCGGACCAGCCGATCTCACCCTCGATGCGAACCGCCGGGATGGGCGGGTCCATCTTGACCCGCCAGACCTGTTGGTCAAAGTCGGGCTCGGCCATCAGGCGGATCGCGCCGAACGACACCACCCACGCATCCGGGCTGGCATTGTAGGGCCGCATGCCTTCGCCGTCGAAGGCGCCCGGATCAATGCCGACGCGGCCAAAAATCGAACGGTCAACCACCAGTTCAGGCACGATGCGGATATTGCGCAAGCGAAGCTCGCGCAGGGTCAGCCACAGGTCTTCAAGCCGGAAAGCTGGATCCCCGCTGGCCTTCAGATACAGCGGGCCGTTCAAGGCGCCATCCGCGCCGATGCCGCCCGCCGCGTCAATGAAGAACTTCGTATCCCAGGTATAGGCAGGGCCCAGCGCGTCGAGCGCCGCCCACGAGGTGACCAGCTTCATGACCGAAGCGGGATTTCTGGCAAGCTCGGCATGGTGACTGGCCAGACGCTGGCCGCCGACCTCCTCGATCACCAGAGACAGCGCGCTCTCAGGCAGGCCAGTGGCCGACCAGGCGGACTGAAGCGCGGGCGGCAGCTGCGCTTGTGCCGTGCTGAACAGCACGGCATGCGCCAGCATGGCGAAGCACAGCATGAAGCGGCGACGCCAGCCCAAGGGCTGGCGCGTTTCACGAAGCAAATGCAGCAAGAGATTCCACATCCGAACAGACTCACCCATCGATTTCTTCAAGGGGTAAGCATAACGCTGTTGCTCGTGTCCTGTTTGCTTAGCTCGAATAGCGGACCAGCAATTTGTGCATATCGTTGACCGACGCCTGCAAAGCGCCCGCGGCATCCGCCAGGCTGGCCACGGAGTGCGAGGTGTTTTCCACTTCTTCGGAGATGACGTCCATGCTTTCCGCCACGGATTGCGACGCCGTGGACTGCTGATTGAGCATGGTGGTGATTTGCGTTGCTCGGTCAACCACGGCTTGCGAGGAACCGCGAACCCGCTCAAAAAAGCCCGCGCTCTCGCGGATCTGCTCACCGCTGTAGCGAACGGAGTCAACGGCCTCGCGCATGGAGCGCGCGGTTTCCGTGGCAAAACGGGTAATGGCCTCCAGCGCATGGCCGATGTCTTCCGTACTGCCTGCCGTGCGATCGGACAAGGTCCGCACTTCTTCCGCCACCACGCCAAAGCCGCGTCCGTTTTCACCGGCGCGCGCCGCTTCAATCGCGGCGTTCAACGACAGCAGACGGGTCTGGTTGGCGATTTCGCTGATGGCCTGCGTGACCTTGGAGATGGTGTTGACCAGATCGTGCAGCGAATCAATTTGCGCGTTGGTGCGTCCGACGGCTTCGGCCACCGAGTCCGTTCCACGCACCGAATCGGAAATTTTTTCTTCCGCCGTATCCACTTCATCCATGGCGGACTTTGACAGCGTCAAGGTGGTGCCAGTGTGCACCGAGACCTCCTGGATGGCGACGCTCATTTCTTCCACCGCGTCTGAAATCCGCTTCAGGCGGCCATGCTGACTGTCAATGACACGCCGGATGGCCAGGATTTCTCCATTGACCCGATCCGCGCTGCCGTTGACCACGCCCGCCACCTGATGCATGTCGCACAGCGTGGAATGCAAGTGGATGCGGGTGGACTCCACCAGCATCGGCAGGCCCTTGAGTCCGAGCAGGACCCGCCCTTTGAGCGCGACGTCTCCCAGACGTCCCGCGCAAATGGCGTTCAAGGTGTCTTTCAGCACATTCAGTGGTTTTTCCACGCGCAAGCGCCACAAGAGGGCACCCACCGCGATCACGCCAAACTGCGCAAGCAGCCATCCCCAATGCGGCAGCCAGTAGGCGCCGCAAGCGACGACCAAGGCCGCGACCGCAATCAGCGCCCCCCATGGGCTGGGAGAATGCCACCAGCGCGTACGCGGCGTTGCAGGCAGTTTGTGCTGCTGTTCCCGGACCGCTTCGTAGAGCGTTTCCGCCGCCTGCACTTCGTCACGGTCCGGCGCGCTGCGCACCGAAATATACCCGACCAGCTTGCCGTGCTCATGATGCGGCGTCACATAGGCATCAACCCAGTAGAAGCCGCCATCCTTGCAGCGGTTCTTGACCAGCCCGCGCCACGGCTGCCCCCGCTGGATGGTTTCCCACAGATCTGAAAAGGCTTCCGGCGGCATGTCCGGGTGACGCACCACATTATGGGCATGGCCGACCAGTTCCTCCGGGGAAAAGCCGCTGATCTCCACAAAAGCCGGGTTCGCATAGGTGATGCGGCCCTTCAGGTCAGTCGTTGTGACGATGGGCCGCTTGGGATCGACAAACCGTTCAACGTTGGTAACAGGCAGGTTTTTACGCATGGGGGTATGAACAAAGTGCGACTAACAGGACTAACGGCCCAACGCTTGAAATATTGACTACTTTTTATGACAGACAAGGGTTAACACCAGCAAAAAGCGCGAAGTTAACCCCTCAAAGCCCTCGGCCGCAAATCCCGTGTTCTGATTGTTTTATTTTTCCGATTATCTCAGTGAGTCACTCCCGCCCGAAGTCGGGAGCTTCCCCGCCACAATACGGGGGCGCCTTCGGCACCGTATGGACCCAGCCTTGCTGACCTCGGCCTGAAGGCCGAGGCTTGCGCTTAGGCTCGTGGTCATAGTAACAGCTTCGTACCAAAACGTTACGACATGCAAGTGATGATCTTGCTACAACCTGTAGTACATCTTTGCGCTTGATCGGCCCCCTGACCGCTTACACGCTCTAAAATCAGAGCTTGTGCAGCCGCCTGCCCCAAGCGCGGACCCTTGTTCACCACGGGCTCAGGCGGGCGCACCTATTTTTTATGTGGCGAGACAAGTCCCGTCTTCGGGCGCGACGACTCACTGCTGATCCCGGCCATTTTCGAGATACCGTGACTTATCATTCCCCTACTTCTCACGCTGGCTCACGACCCCGCAAACGGAGTAAAGCCGCGGCTTTATTTGCGCTGGTGGTCGGCACAGCCATGGCTCAGACCAGTTGGGCCCACTTCAACTTTTTCGATCTGTCGCAAAAAGCCAAGGCCCTGGCGGCCACGAGCTACAAAGCCCCCAGTTCCCGGCTCCCTGACTCGCTGCGCAACCTGTCCTTCAAGCAGTATCAGGAGATCCAGCACGACCCGCAGGCCTGGCATTGGGCGCAAGGCAGCAAGCCCGCCTTCCAGCTGAGCTTCATGCACCAGGGCCGCGCCTTCAATCTGCCGGTCAAGCTTCATGAGATCAACGCGGAAGGCATTCGCGACATCAACTACGATCCCTCGCTGTTCCGCTTCGGGTCGCTTGATGCCCAGCAGAAAGGCCCGGACGATCTGGGTTTTGCCGGTTTCAACATCCTTTATCCCCTTGACCAGGCTGACAAGGTTGGCAGCATTGCCAGTTTTCTCGGCGCTAGCTATTTCCGTCTCCGCGCCGAAGACCAGGTATTCGGTACCTCCGCGCGCGGCCTGGCCATTGACACCGCCGCCCCGTCCGGCGAAGAGTTCCCGCGCTTCACGGATTTCTGGATCGCCCGTCCCGCCCTGTCGGACAAACACATCGTGGTGTATGCGCTGCTCGATTCGCCGCGCGCCACTGGCGCCTACCGCTTCACCATCACGCCCGGCCATGAAACCCGGGTCGACGTCCGCTCGCGCATTTACTTGCGCGGCCCGGTCGGCAAACTCGGACTGGCGCCGCTGACCAGCATGTTCCTGTACGCGCCGCATCAACCGGCGTCCGCGTCCAACTTCCGCCCGCGCATCCACAATGCGGAGGGGCTCGCCATCCACGCGGGCAATGACGAACGCCTATGGCGGCCGCTCAACAATCCAAGACGGCTGGCCACCAGCGCCTTCTCGATCACTTCGCCCAAAGGCTTCGGCCTGATGCAGCGCAGCCGCGCATTCACCCAGTACCAGGACATCAGCGCGCGCTATGAACAGCGGCCCAGCGTTTGGGTCGAGCCGCAGGGAGATTGGGGCGCGGGCAAGGTCGAACTGATCGAGCTGCCCACCAATAATGAAACGAACGACAACATCATCGCGTTCTGGGTGCCGGAAAAGCAACCCGAAGTAGGCAAGGCGCTGGATCTGAACTACACCCTGCACTGGAGCCGCGACGAGAGCAATTGGACACCCGAAGGCTTGTCGCGCGTCATCCAGACATTGCGGTCGCCGGGAGAAGTGATTGGCGATGACCTGATCCGCAAGGCTGATCCGAACACCATCGATTTCCTGATCGACTTTTCACGTCCCAGCGGCGCGCAGGACAATCCGCCGCTGATGCCGTCGCTGTCTTTCAGCTCGGCGGGCAATGCCGAGGTGGTTGACACCACCTTGCAGTCCAATCCCGCCACGGGCGGCTGGCGGGCCCAACTCAAGATCCGGGTCAAGGATGCAACGCGCCCGGTTGAGCTGCGCGCCGCGCTGGTCAACGGCACTGCGCCTCTCTCCGAGGTGTGGAGCTATCAGCTGGCAGGCAACCCCACCGAGTAACCCATGTCTCTGAATACCTTGCCCCAGCCCGCCCGCGAGCAGCTCGACACGCTTGAGGCCTCATTCAGCCCCGGCCTGCGGCAAGCGGGCCTGAGCTGCGCTGATGCCGCCGGACGGCTGCAGATCCAGGCCGCGCCGCCGCTCAAGCGCGGCAGCATGGTGCCCGAGTCCTGGATCACCAACCCGATTGTCCGGCTGTTCAAGTCGCGCAAGAAAACGGATTCCTCGGCCAAGCCGGGCCGCGACGATCCCGAGGCCGCCTGGCAGAAGGCGGGCAAGCGCCGCCGACTCATCCTGCTGACCGGGGTGCTGGCGCAAACCGCGATCGCCACCTGGTATATGCGCGCCGTGCTGCCCTACCAGGGAACACAATGGCTGGAGATGGCCATCCTGGCGCTGTTTGCGCTGCTGTTCTGCTGGGTGTCGTCGGGTTTCTGGACGGCCATGATGGGATTCATCCAGCTGATCCAGGGTAATGATCCCTACCATATTTCCGCACATACGGCGGCGGGCAAACGGATTGCCCCCACCTCCCGCACTGCCATCGTCATGCCGATTTGCAATGAAGATGTCAGCCGGGTCTTTGCAGGCCTGAAAGCCACCTACGAATCGCTGAAACGCACGGGTGAAATCGACAAATTCGATTTCTTCATCCTGTCCGACAGCTACAAAGCCGATATCTGCGCGGCCGAGCAACAAGCCTGGATGACGCTGTGCCAGGACGTCGAGGGGTTTGGCAGCATCCACTACCGCCGCCGCCGTCGGCGCGTCAAACGCAAAAGCGGCAATATTGACGATTTCTGTCGACGCTGGGGCAAAGACTACAACTACATGATCGTCCTGGACGCAGACAGCGTCATGACCGGCCCCTGTCTGCAACGCCTCGTCGTACTGATGGACACCAACCCACGCGCGGGCATCATCCAGACGGCCCCGAGCGCCTCCGGCATGGACAGCCTCTATGCGCGCATCCAGCAATTCGCGGGCCGTGTGTACGGGCCCCTGTTCACGGCGGGCCTGCATTTCTGGCAGTTGGGCGAATCGCATTATTGGGGCCACAACGCCATCATCCGGCTTGAGCCTTTCATGCAGCATTGCGCCTTGGCCCCGCTGCCCGGCAAAGGCAGCTTTGCCGGCGCCATTCTCTCGCATGACTTCGTTGAGGCTGCGCTGATGCGGCGCGCGGGCTGGGGCGTGTGGATCGCCTATGATCTGCCCGGCAGCTTTGAAGACCTGCCGCCCAACCTGCTTGATGAATTGCAGCGCGATCAACGCTGGTGCCACGGCAACCTGATGAATTTCCGGCTGTTCCTGATCAAGGGCTTCCATCCCGTGCACCGCGCGGTCTTCCTGACCGGCGTGATGTCCTATTTGTCCGCGCCGCTGTGGTTCCTGTTCCTGCTGCTCTCCACCGCGCTGCTGGCCTACCACACGCTGACCGAACCCCAGTATTTCGTCGCGCCCCACCAGTTGTTTCCGATCTGGCCGCAATGGCACCCGAAAGAGGCAATCGCACTGTTCTCAACCACCGCCGTGCTGCTGTTTCTGCCGAAGGTGCTGAGCGTCGTATTGATCTGGGCAAAGGGGGCGCGCGCCTATGGCGGCTCGGGCAAACTGCTGAAAAGCATGTTGCTTGAAGTGCTGTTCTCCATGCTGCTGGCCCCGATCCGGATGCTGTTCCACACCCGTTTCGTCGTCGCCGCCTTTCTGGGCTGGAAAGCGCAATGGAAATCCCCCGCACGCGGCAACGATGAAACCCCGTGGTCGTATGCCATCCGTCGGCACGGCGGCCAGACGCTGCTGGGCGCGGCCTGGGCGGCCTTGGTGTACTGGCTGGACCCGAACTTCCTGTGGTGGATGATCCCGATCCTGGCCTCCTTGCTGCTGGCCATCCCGCTGTCGGTCTTCTCCAGCCGGGTCTCATTGGGCATTGCGGCGCGCAACGACGATCTCTTTCGCATTCCGGAAGAAACGCGGGTGCCGGAGGAGTTGGCGGCCACTCAGCGCTACACAGCGCAGAACCAGGCACGAGGGTGGGCCAATTTCCGCAGCGTGTTCACCGATGCCGCACTGAACGCACTGGCCGTTGGCCTGGCACGGGCGCGCCATCGGCCGGATCACCCGCTGATCGAGCGCGCCCGCCAACACAAGCTCGATCAGCTGAGAGATCAGGGGCTGGACCGCTTGAGCGAACCGCAGAAGCTCGCGCTGCTTGACGATCCCGAACTGCTCATTCGTGCCCGGACCCGGGCGCCTGAGCTTGCCTGACTTCCCGCTGGCGCTCGAGCTGCCTGCTCCAGCGCCAGAGCAGTCCGGCCACCGCCAGCGTCAACAAATGCCCAAGCGCCAGCTTGACGGCGCTGTCAAACAGAAGCGGGGCCAATGCGCCGGACAGGATGGCAAACACCATCATCTGCGTGAAACTCTGCATCGATGACGCCATGCCCCGGTTGCTCGGAAACAGCGTCAGCGCCGACAGCGTCAGGCTCGGCATGCTCAGCGCAATCCCAAAGCTGTAGAGACCGAGAGGCAGCACCGCCCACGGGACGCGCGGCGTCATCATCAGCGTGACCGTGACGCTGATCAGCGCCGACAGAAACATCATGATGAAGCCGATGCGCACCAGCTTGCCCGGCGTCACCCGTCGGCTCCATCGGCGCGCCGACGCCGCGCCCAGCGTCATGCCGGTCACCATCGGAATGAACAGCCAGCCAAAATCGGTTTCGCTCAAGCCCAGGATCCCGATGATGAACGCCGACGCCGAGCCAATGTAGAGCGACACTCCGCCAAATACAAAACCGATGGCCAACACGCGCAGCATGAACACCGGATGGGCAAAGGCTTTCGCATAGTTGGCTAGGATCACGGTTGGCACGAATAGCTGGCGTTGCGAAGGCGGCAAGGTTTCACGCAGCCATTTGCCCGAGGCCCACCACAGCAGCAGACTGAACCCGGCCAGGAACACGAAAATGGCGCGCCAGCCGAACACCATCAGCAAGCCGCCGCCCAATATGGGCCCCAGCGCGGGCGCCACGCCGAACACCATCGTCATCGTCGCCATCACGCGTTGCGCTTCGGCGCCCTTGTACAAATCCTGAACGATGGTGCGCGACACCACCATGCCCGCCCCGGCGAACACCCCTTGCGCCGCCCGCGCAAGAATCAACAGGCCGACGTTCCACGCGCAGATCGCCGCCACCGACGACACCGCGAATCCGAGCATCGCAATGCGCAGCACCCGCTTGCGTCCGAAGGAATCCACCAAGGCGCCGTAGAACAGCACCATGACACTCATCGTCACCAGATAGACGCTCAAGGTCTGCTGGACCGCCAGGCTGCTGGTCTCCAGCGACGACTCGATGGCCAGGAAGGCCGGCAGATAGGCATCGATGCCCAACGGCCCCACCATCGTCAGCAGGGCGAGCAGCAGGGGCAAATACGCGCGTGGCATCAAGCGGACCCAGTGAAAAAGAAAAGACTTCGCATTTTACGCCCCCCTGCCGCCGCGTCTGTTGCCAACCGTGAGGGAAACAGCGCGGCCGCCGCTTGCCGCCTTCCTCATTCAACTCTAGACTCTGGACCCATGCACTTTCCCAATCTCCACCGGCTCCGCCTGCAGCACCTGCGCTGCCTGGTCACCATTGCCCGCCTCGGCAATATGCGTGCCGCTGCGGAAAAGCTTGCGGTTTCGCAGCCCGCCGTCACCAAGACCATCAAGGAACTGGAGGAGCTGGTCGGCAAGCCCTTGCTCATTCGTCACCGGCACGGCGTCAGCCTGACTGCGGCGGGCCAGGCCCTGGTGGAACAAGCGCAGTTGGGATTGAACACCCTTGACAACGCCATCAGCGACGCCAAGCAACAGCCGCGCCGCACCTTGGCGCTGGGCATGCTGCCCACCCTGTCGTCCGGCCTGCCGCGCCGCCTGTTGAATGCGCTGCACGCGCTGGGGCTGCCGCGCCTGCGGCTGGATACGGACCTGAACCCGCAACTGCTCTCCCGGCTCCAGGAAGGAGAGCTGGACATCGTGATCGGCCGTCTGGCCGATCCCGACCACATGCTCGACCTGAACTTCGAACCGCTCTGGGCCGAACCGCTGGTGGTGGTCATGGCCGGAGGCCACCCCCTGAGCCAAGCGCCGTGGGAACAGTGGGAGGGGCTGCCGTACCCGGTGGTGCTGCCGCTGCCAGGCACCAGCCTGTACCAGGCTTCCCAATCCTTTCTCCTGCACATGGGGCCAAGTGCCGAACACTGCCAGCTTGAAACGCTCACGCTGGCGGTGGCGGAGGAAGCGGTGGAGCGGGACCAGGCCATCTGGTTCACTGGACTCAGCAGCGCCAAGGCCGGCGTCGGCGCAAAACGCTGGATCATCCGGCGGATCCCGGACGCCCCGAGCGAAACCATCGGTTTATTCACCCAAACCCTGCATACCCAGAACCTGGCCGAGCCCTTGGCGGCGATCCGCTCGCAGATCAAAATCTGGCGGCAGGCGCTGCAAGCCCAGCTCAGCGATTAGAATTAACCAGTGGTTATTTCTTAGCGAGAAAAACTTCAATTGTTTTCCTCCCCGTCCCTGCCTACAGTGAGGGGACGCCATCAACCTGGAACGAGAGACATGAGCCAACCTTCAAAAAGCGCGGGTCCGTCGCTGATCCTGCCTGATTCCACAGGCGGTGTTTATGCGCAACGCGAGCCGGACTCCCATCCCGCCGCCCTGACGCCCCTCTACAAAACCAGCGTGCTGCGCTCGCCGCGCAACTCGCTGATTTCGCACCACCACACGCTGTCCGAAATCACCGCGCCGATCTTCCGTCCGGAAGAACTGGGCCCGAAAGACAATGACCTGATCACCAACTTCGCCACGGACGGCGAAGCCATCGGCGAGCGCATCATCGTGCACGGCTTCGTGCGCGACCAATACGGCCGCCCGGTGCGCAACGCGCTGGTGGAAGTCTGGCAAGCCAACGCCTCCGGCCGCTATCGTCACAAGAAAGACACCTACATCGGCGCCCTTGACCCGAACTTCGGCGGCTGTGGACGCATGCTGACCGATGAGAACGGTTACTACATGTTCCGCACCATCAAGCCCGGTCCCTACCCGTGGCGCAACAAGATCAACGACTGGCGTCCGGCCCACATTCACTTCTCGCTGAGCGGCGACGGCTGGGCCCAGCGCCTGATCTCCCAGATGTATTTCGAGGGCGATCCGCTGATCCCGCACTGTTCGATCTTGAAAATCGTGCCGTCGGAAGAACAGATCCGCGGCCTGATCGCAATGCAGGACCTGTCGAACTTCATCGCACTGGACAGCCGTTGCTATCGCTGGGATATCACCCTGCGCGGTCAGAATCAAACCTGGTTTGAGAATTAAGAGGCAGCCATGAGCACAGAACTCATTTATCACCGTGAAACCGCCTCCCAAACGGGCGGCCCCTACGTTCACATCGGTCTGGCACCTCAGCAAGCCGGCTTTGACATTTTCGAGAACAACTTCGGCAACGTACTGGTCAAGCCGGAAACCAAGGGTCAGCGCATCAAGCTGGAAGGCATGGTCTACGACGGCTCGGGCACCGTGCTGCGCGACGTGCTGATCGAAATCTGGCAGGCCAACGCCGAGGGCAAATACGATCACCCGGCGGACCGCCAGGACAAGCCCGTGGATCCGGCGTTCCGCGGCTGGGGCCGCACCGGCGCCGACTTCACCTCGGGCTTCTACAGTTTTGAAACCATCAAACCCGGCCCGGTGGAAAACCGTGACGGCACGAAGCAAGCCCCGCACATCAACCTGCTCCTGTTTGCACGCGGCATCAACATCGGCCTGAACACCCGGGTGTACTTCGCCGATGAAGAAGAGGCCAACAGCAAGGACCCGATCCTGAACGGCATCGAGTGGGAAGTGCGCCGCCCGACCTTGATCGCCCAAAAAGAAGAGCGTGACGGTGAAACCGTCTACCGTTTTGATATCCGCATCCAGAATACGCCGGACGGTGGACTCGAAACGGTGTTCTTCGACGTGTAGGGGAAAGGCCCACCCCCTACGCGCTTCGCGCGCCCCCTCAAGGGGGCGGCACCGGTGGACTGGCAAAGCCAGATCCACGGTGCCCTGGGTAGGCCGAGCTTCTTTTGTAGGAGTGAGCTCTGCTCACGAACCTATCCGCAAAAGAAGCTCGGTAGGGGTTCGCGAGCAGAGCTCGCTCCTACGCCAGGACAGGGCACCGCTTTATTTCCGAGCGGGCACGTCTGTTTCTACGGTTTCAACAGCGCGTTGCTGACTTGCAGGAAGGACGGGGCTTCTTCCACGTCTTTGAACAAGGCCAGGCGCTGGTAGATCTCCGCCGCGCCATGGTGGAAATCGCCGGGCAGGCCCGCCGCTTCGAAGGTGGCTGCGATTTCCTGCATTTCTCCAACCCAGCGCCAGGCTTTGTCCGCCCGTTCGGCCACATAGCGCGACCGGCCGACCAGTTCCGGCTGGGACAGCGCCCACTCATCCAGCAGCGCCTCCTCAATGCCATTGGCCTGCGCCAGTGCGCGGATCGCGCCGAGCAAGGCGCCCGCCCCCTTGGTCCAGGCGGCATACGTTATTTTCAGCGCGGACGCCGCGCCCGCGGGCGCGTCCAGGCAACGCGCATCCATCCACGATCCGTCAAACAGACCCGCAACCTCCTGCGCATCCGCGCCCGCCAGGTAAAGACGGGTAGTGCCCGCCTTCGCAGGCGGCTGGCCAATGATGCCGCCATCAACATAGCGGATTCTTGCCGCTTCCAGCTGTTGCTGAATCGTCTGGGACGTTGCGGGCGAAATGGCATTCGCATCCACGTAGATGCCGCGGAATCGCTGCTCGATCACCGCGGCAGCCGTCTCCTGCGCCGCATGCGGTGGGCATACGGAGATGACGATGTCCACTTTTCTCAAGGCCTCCCGCAGCGTGGCGGCCTCAGTCAGCTCCTGGGCTTGCGCGCGCTGCCGCGATGCCGGGCTGCGCCCTTCCGACACCCAGTACACCTGATGCCCCGCCTGTTTGCAGCAGGCACCCACGGCTGCGCCCATGGCGCCAGGATTCAACAACAATATTCTTCTGTGTTTCACGGGGTTCTCCTTCTTCCCTTCTTGGAACGGCTTGTTGAGCGGCCCGTTCTCTGTTTACCTTATCAGCTCTGGCCGACACTGACTATTGTTGCCGCAAGTCTGGAAAAATTCACTGCTATCATGGGGCCCGTTGAGTTGCCCCGCCAGGGTTGCCAAGGATGCCAATGAACGACCGGATTTCCGCCGAAGCGCTGCGCGCTTTCACCACCGCTGTATTTGAAACCAAGGGCCTGGCCAAGGCGGACGCCGAGCGCATTGCCCAGACGCTGGTCTGGGCGGACTTGCGCAGTATCGGCACACACGGCGTCTCCCGCATCCCCCTGTATTGCCACTATATTGATCAGGGCGATCTTGACCCGCGCGGCATCCCGGTCCGTCTTGCCGATCAGGCCGCCGTGGCCCATCTCCATGCCCGCCAGGCCGCTGGGCCGGTGAGTATGGCGCAGGGCGTTGCGCTGGCGCTTGACAAGGCCGACGCGAGCGGTGCCGGGGTGGTTCTCGTCAGTCATACCACCCACGTCGGCGCGCTGGGCTACTACACCCAGGCAATGGCCAAGCAAGGCTATACCGGCATCGCGCTGGCGGCCACCGTCCCGCTGATGGCCTATCACGGCTCCTTCATCGCCGCCGCGGGCACCAATCCGCTGTCCATTGCCGTCCCCGTCAGCCACGGCAACCCGGTCCTGCTGGACATCACGCCCAGCGCAAGCAGTTGGGGAGAAATCATGGCGGCGCGGCGTTCCGGCACGCCGCTGCCCGACGGCGTGGCGGCGGATGCCCATGGCCACGTCACCACGGACGCCCGGCGCGCACGCGTGACCTTGCCGCTGGGCGGCCCCAAGGGCTCCGGCCTGTCCTTCATGATCGAGCTGCTGACCAGCCATCTGGCCAACAATCCGCTGATCAGCAGCGCACTGGCGGGGCAACTGCCCGGGCATAGCCAGAATGCGCTGCTGCTGGCCATCAATACCCGCAGCTTCATCGACCCCGAGACACTGGCGGCGTCAGTGCGCCGGTTCGCCGCGCAGCTCCATGCGTTGCCGCCGCTCGACCCGGCCGCGCCGGTGCGCTTGCCGGGCGAACGCGGCGATGCCAGCCATGCGCAGCGCGAACGCGACGGAATCCCGCTGGATCCGGCTGTGCGGGCGGAACTCACACAACTGGCCCGCTCGCTGGGCTTGGACTTTTCCGCGTATTACTCGTGAGCCCAGCCCGCAAAAACCCTTGACTTGTGCGCTGAACGCACAAACCGACGCGCTTTTTGACCTGGCCCGACGGGACTCCTAGGATTTCCTTGTGATTTTCAGATGGAGTGGTCATGTCTTCGACACCGGTTTCATCCCTTGCCGATGCGGCGCTCGAACGCACCGTCGCGGACGATTATCTGCGGCGGCTGGCGGACCATGGCACCCGCTGGATTTTCTGCAACGCGGGCACTGACTTTCCCCCGCTGATCGAAGCCTATGAGCGCGCGGCAACCCGCCGCGAAACCTTGCCGCTGCCCTTGTTGATTCCGCACGAGAACGTGGCGATGGGCATGGCCTATGGCGCGGCGCTGACCAGCGGCCAGGCGCAGGTGGTCATGGTCCACGTCGGTGTCGGCACCGCCAACGCCCTGTGCGGGCTGATGAACGCGGCCAAGCAGCAGATCCCGTTATTGCTGGCGGCGGGCCGCACCCCGATCCTGGAAGGCGGCAAGCTCGGCGCGCGCAACAACTACATCAACTGGGCCCAGGAATTGTTCGACCAGGGCGGCATGGTACGCGAGCTGGTCAAGTGGGATTACGAACTGCGCGACCCGGCCCAGGTTGGCGCTGTCGTGGATCGCGCCTTTGCGGCCATCCAGTCCTCGCCGCCCGGCCCCGCCTACCTGGTGCTGCCGCGCGAAGTCCTCAGCGCGCCCGCGGCCGAGGCCGACTCCCGCCCGCCCCAGTCCGCGCCGTATAAAACGCCGCGCGTCCAGCCCGAAGACCTGGACCAGGCGGCGGACTGGATCGCGGCGGCCGAACGGCCCGTCATCGTCACATCGGACCTTGGCCGCGCCAGCGAGGCCTTCCACGCGCTCGACGCCTTCGCGCGGCGCTGGTCGATTCCCGTCGTGCAATACCGGCCGAGGCATGCCAACCTGCCCACGGACCATCCGATGTTCGCCGGTTTCGACCCCGCACAATGGGTGCCGGAAGCCGACTGCGTCCTGATTCTTGACAGCGACGTGCCATGGATACCCGACGAATGTCCGCTCGCGGCGGATGCCCGCGTGATTCAGGTCGGGCTTGATCCCCTGTACCTGGACTATCCGATGCGCAGTTTCGCGTCCGACCTCAGCCTCGCCGCGGACAGCGGACGCTTCCTGGGCGAACTCGACCAAGCCCTGGCGGCCCGGACAACGTCCGATCAGGACGCGCAATGCAAAGCCCGTGCGCAGCGCGTGGCCGAGCGCACCGCGCCCTTGCGCGTGGAACAGGACGTGCCGGTCGGCCTCAGTCACCGCTACGTCTCACGCCGCCTGGCCCGTTTCTTCGACGAACGCACCACCGTGATCAACGAGTACACGTTCACGCTCGAAGAGCTCTCGATCACACGCCCGGCCAGCTTTTATTCGCACAGCCCGGCGGGCGGTCTCGGCTGGGGCACCGGCATGGCGCTCGGCGTCAAGCTGGCCGCCCCGGAGAAGCGCGTGGTCCTGTGCGTCGGCGACGGCAGCTACCTGTTCGGCAACCCCAGCTCGGCTCACTTTGTGGCGCGGGCGCTGGACCTGCCCACCTTGACCGTCATTTTCAATAACCGGCGCTGGGCCGCCGTGCACCGCGCCACGCTGTCCATGTATCCGGACGGCCTGGCCGCCCGCGATGCCGAACCGCCGCTGACCTGCCTGGAGCCGTCGCCCGACTATGAGCGCATCGTCGAAGCGAGCGGCGGTCTGGGCTTGCGGGTCGAACACGTGGAGGAACTGGAAGACGCGCTGCAACGCGCATTCGAGGCCGTCGATGGCGGACGGCAAGTCGTGATCAATATTCTGACCGAAGCAAGCTATATCCGCACCAGTTAATAAGGCCCCCACGCTTGTCGCTCCGCGACGGCGCTGCCCCCCCGAGGGGGCGCGTTTTTCCTTGGGACGGCCCGGCGGAAAAACAGGCACCCACGCTTGTCGCTCCGCGACGGCGCTGCCCCCCGAGGGGGCGCGTTTTTCCTTGGGACGGCCCGGCGGAAAAACAGGCACCCACGCTTGTCGCTTTGCCACGCTGTTCCACGAGGGGGCGCGTTTTTCCTTGGGAACGGCCCGGCGGAAGAACAGGCCCCCACGCTTGTCGCTAACGCGACGGCGCACTCCACCATCAATGAGGTATGTCATGACACACTCCCGTCTTTCCCTCATCGTCGTCAGCAGCGTTCTCGGCGCGGCCCTGAGCGCGCCTGTCCAGGCCCAACCGGCCGCTTGGCCCAGCAAGCCGATCACGCTCATCGTGCCGTTCGCCGCCGGCGGCACGAATGACATTCTGGCGCGTGTGGTCGGCGCCAAACTGTCCAATCGTTACGGCGTGCCGGTCGTGGTCGAGAACCGTCCCGGCGCGGGCGGCAACATCGGCGGCCGCGCCGTCGCGCAGGCGCCCGGAGACGGCTATACGCTCGGCGCAGTCTCGGTCGGCGTGCTCGCCATCAACCAATGGGTCTACCCGGACATCGGCTTCGACCCGGAAAAAGAACTGACGCCGATCGCGCTGGCGGGCCACGTTCCGAACGTACTCGTGGCCAACCCGGCCTTGCCCGCCAAGTCGGTCAAGGAGCTGATCGCCTACGCAAAGCAGCATCCCGGCAAGCTCAACTTCGCGTCGATGGGCACCGGCACCACCGGCCATTTATGCGGCGAGCTGTTCCGGCTTGAAACCGGCATCGACGTTGAACACGTGCCGTACAAAGGCGCGGCGCCCGCGCTGGCGGACCTGATCGCGGGCCACGTGGGCCTGATGTGCGACAACCTGACCAACGCGCTGCCCCACATCCAGGCGGGCAAGCTGCGGGCGTTGGCGGTGACCAGCAAGGCGCGCTCGGAGATGCTGCCGGACGTGCCGACTTTGAACGAAGCGGGTGTCAAAGGCTTTGAAGCCACGGCCTGGTTCGGCTTCGTCGGCCCCGGCTCCATGAAGCCGGAACTCGTCGAACGGCTTCACCAGGACTTTGCCGCGGCCTTGGCCGATCAGGACGTGCGCGAGCGTCTGTCAAAACAAGGCCTCGGCATCGAAGCGATGAGCCAGGCCGAGTTCAAGGCCTTCGTCGGATCGGAAGCGAAGAAGTGGAAAACCGTTGTGGAACGGGCGGGCGCAGGAAAACCCTGACGGGATTGCACCGTGTTCATGGCATGCTGAACGCTATAACGAAACCCGAGAGGCCGTCATGTCCTGCCCCGCGCTTCACGATAGCGTCCAACCCGCCGCCGACTCGCGCGACTTCGTCGAAACCTTCGCCAAGGGCCTGGCCGTCATCCAGGCCTTCAGCGAAACCTCCCCCGCCCTGACCGTCAGCGACGTCGCACAGCGTACCGGCCTGTCCCGGGCCGCCGCGCGGCGGTTCCTGCTGACGCTCGAAACCTTGGGCTTCGCCCAGCGTCTGGACGGCCGGACCTTCGCGCTGACCGCCCGCGTCCTGCAACTCGGCAATGCCTACCTGTCATCCATGCCGATGTGGCAGTTTGCCGAACCGGTGCTGTCGCAAATCGTCGAGGACATCGGTGAAACCTGCAGCATTTCGGTCCTAGATGATACCGAGGTCGTCTACGTGCTGCGCATCCCCGTCCACCGCATCCTGGACCGCATCTCCACCGTCGGCTCGCGGCTGCCCGCCTATTGCACCTCTATGGGCCGACTGCTGCTGGCTCATCTGCCGCCGATCCTGATCGACGCGTATTTCAAGCGCACGCCGCTGCTGCCCTACACCGCCCGCACCGTCACCGACGAACAGGCGCTGCGCACGCAGTTCCAGACCATCCGCCGTCAGGGCTACGCCTGGTTGAAGGGAGAAATGAGCCTGGACCTGAACGGCCTGGCGGTGCCGATCCATGATCGCCATGGCCGCGTCATGGCTGCGCTGAATGTCAGCATCCGGCGGCCCGACGTTGATCCGGAGCACCTGTTGCACACCATCGTTCCGTATATGCGGCGGGCCGCGCAACAGATTTCAAGCTCGACGATGATTGCGTCCGGGCGGCTGCAGCGCAGCTCGGTGCCAACATGAAAAAATCCCGGGCGGCATGCGCCGCGCAGGATTTTGACACATCAAACAACAAGTCTTATTGCGGTTCGATGCCTGCCTTGCGGGCAATATCGGTCCACATCGGGATTTCCTTGGCCACGCGTTCAGCCAGGGCTTCCGGCGTCGAGCTTTCAGGCCGCACCGACATGGCCTTGATCTTGGCGTGAACGCCCGGGTCCGCAATGGTTTTCTGCATTGCCTCGTTCAGCTTCTTGATCACGGCCGGTGGCGTGCCCGCCGGTGCGAACACCCCGCCAAACAATTCGGTCTCCACGTCGTATCCCAGCTCTTTCAAGGTGGGGATCTCAGGACGCTCTTCCATCCGTTGACCCGACGTAACCGCCAAGGGGCGCACACGCGGATTGTTCAATGCGCCGGTTGGCGTATCGGCAATCGTCAGCACGGCATCGCCGCGCATCACAGCCATCAACGATTCCGATGCCGCCTTGTACGGGATGTTGGTCAGCTTGACGCCCGCCTTGGCGGCAAACAGTTCCGAAGGCAATTGGAACGCCGCGGAACTGGAGCCGTAGTTGGCCTTGTCCGGATTATCCTTGATGTACTTGACCAAGCCTTCCATGGTGCTGGTTGCCTTGTTCTCCGCTTGCGTGAACAACACCAGCGGGAAGCTGGCCACCAGCGAGACCGGGGTCAGATCCTTCTGCGGATCGTAGGGCAAGGACTTGTACAGACCGGGGTTGAACACGATCGGCCCGCTCATCCCCATCAGCAGGGTATAGCCGTCCGGTTTTGCCTTGGCGACGTAGTTCGCACCAAGAATGGACGAGACGCCCGGCTTGTTCTCGACGATGACGGTCTGCCCGAGATGTTCGCCCAGCTTTTCCGTGAACGCCCGGGCCAGCAAGTCCGTCCCGCCGCCCGCCGTATAACCGACGATCAATGTGACCGGCCGGGTCGGGAAGTTCGTGTCCTGCGCCATGACGGCGCCACTCATGACACTGCCGAACAGCGCCGACACCAACACCGCGGCTTTCCGTTTCGAAATAGATTGCATCGTTCTCCTCCGTTGTTGAGCACCTGCTCTTTCTTGTTAAACCCTACAACTTGCTGACCGAGACTTGCAGCACCGCCGCCTGTCCCTGCTCATTCGCTTTCAGACAACGCTCGATGGCCTGATCCAACTGCGCCGGATCATCCACATACTCGCCATGCGCGCCAAACGCCTCGCCCACACGATCAAAGCGGCGCCGGCCCACGCCTTCCAGACGCGCCTCGAACTCCCCGGCGGCATTGGCATCGCCATCCGGGTAGACACGCAGCACAGCTTCCTTGACGGCCTGCCAGCCACCGTTGTCAAGCACGATGGTAAAGATCGGCAACCGGTATTGCTGCGCCACCGCATACACCGAGGTCGGGGTTGAAAAATGGAAACCGCCATCCCCGACGAACTGCACCACCTTGGCATCCGGACGCGCCAGCTTGATGCCCAGGGCCATGCCGCCGCTGTAGCCCAGGCCGCCGCCCGCCGTGCTGAACAAGGTGCCCGGCTCGGTACGCCGAACCTGCTTCAGGACATTGCCCGCATTGCGGATGGCTTCATTGATGACCACATCGGACTGCGCCAGATACCGGCTGACGCGGGCGCAGACATACGCGGGATTCAACTCGCCCGGTTTGCCTGGCGCAGCCGCTTCCGCCTGCGCCGCGCTGACGCGCTTGGCGGCGGCCGCTTGCAGCGCTTCAAGGCGTTGGCGTGTCCGCTGCTCGGTCTCGGGCCGCCGTTTCCGCTGGACCGCCCGCAGCACCTGTTGCAACGCCTGTTCGCAATCCGCCTGGACCCGGCAATTGGAGGGGAACCCCCACATCGGAAAGTCTTTCTTGACCGCGTCAACATCGATATGGATCCACGTGGATGCCGATGACTCCTGCGTATACGTGGGCAACCACGGCACGTCCACGTCGAGCAGCAAGCCGCAGTCCGTGGATTCAATCGCCTGCTTGGCCTCGTAGCCGGCAAAGCAGGGATGCGCATGCGAAAGATTCAGGTGGGTCGGGCTGAACTGGTAGACCGGGATGCCCAGGCTTTCGGCCAAGGCCTCCAGCACCGGGACCGCCGCCGGGTTTCGTCCCAGATAAGCGGTGACGATGATCGGCCGCTCCGCCTGGATCAGTTGATCCGCAATGCGCTCGGCCTGCGCGTCGCTGATGCCGCCCGCGCGGACCGGGCCAAATCGCTGCGCGTCAAAAGACCGCACCTGATCAGCGGCCAGCGGCTCCGCCAGCGTTTCACGCGGCAAGGTCATATAGACCGGCCCGGGCGGATCGCTTTGCATCATGGTGTGAGCGCGCTGCAAGGCTTCCTTCACCACAACGCCGGACGGCAGGTTGTATTCCCACTTGGTATAGGGGCGGACCACGCTGGCAATATCAAAAGGATCCTGGACAAAATGCACGTAGTTGTCCCGGCTGGCGGGCAGTTCGCCACGCAGCGTGAACGGTGCTTTGCCGGCCAGCAGCAGGACGGGCGTCCGGCTGCGGAACAGGTTATGCATGCCCATGGCCGCGTTGGCGGTGCCCGCGTCAACGTGCACCATCACAGCCTGCCCCTTGCCCGTGGCGGAGGCATAGCCGCCCGCCATATGGACGGCCACATTCTCATGCGGGCACAAAATGGTCTTGGGCGGCTGCCTGCCTTGCTTGCGCCAGGTTGCCATGGCCTCGATCAGACTGACATGGTCCGTGCCCAAGTTGGAAAACAGATACTCGAACCCGGTTTCCACCAAGCCCTCGACGAAGTAGTGGGCGGCGGTTTCTTTTTGGGTTGCAGACGGCGTACTCATAAATACTGAAGCTCCCTGCGCTTACATTTCATAGAAAAAATGCTTGGTTTCGAAGAACTCTTCCAGTCCCTCCACCCCATGCAGGCGTCCGTAGCCGCTATCGGCATGACCGCCAGTCTCGGCCTCCGCGAACAAGCGGTTGTGCGTATTGAGCCAGACGTTGCCAAAGCGCAGCTCGCGCGCGGCTTGCCGCGCCAGCTTGTGATCCTGGGTCCAGACGCTGGAAGCCAGGCTGTAGCGCGTGGCATTGGCCCGCTCGATCGCGTCCTCCAGGCCCTGGCTTTTTTCAAGCACCAGCAACGGTCCGAACAGCTCTTGCTGGATATAGCTGGAGTTCAGATCCTGAATGGCCAACACCGAGGGCGTCACGAAGGCGCCTTTGGACAAGTGCTCGGGAACCTGGCCCGCCAGCAGGCACTCCGCCTCCGGGGGCGCCTGCTTGACCAGGTTGACGATACGGTCCCGGTTTTCAATATTGATCAAGCAACCCATCTGGGACTGCGGATCCGTGCCCGGGCCCACCCGCCAGGCTTTCAGGTAATTCACCAGTTTGTCGGCAAACGCATCATAGATGGACTGATCAACGATCACGCGGGAGATGGCGGTGCATTGCTGTCCCGCCATGACCATGCCGCCCGCCACGATGCCCTCGATGCTGCGATCAATATCGGCATCGGAGAGCACCAGCGCGGGCGCCTTGCCGCCCAGCTCCAGCGACAAGCGCTTCAGCGTAGTGGCCGACGCGGCGGCAATCTTCTTGCCCACGGCAGTGGAGCCGGTGAAGCTGAGGACGTCGATGTCCGGCGACTCGCTGAGCAGGATGGACAAGGCGGCGCCGGATTCCGTGACGGTCTGCACCACCCCTTTCGGCAGGCGCTCGTCCTGGGTCAGGCACTCCATGGCCAGGTTGTGCGCGTAGGCGGTTTGCGGCGCGGGCTTGATGACGGCCGTGCAGCCCGCCGCCAACGCGGGCGCCAGCGAACGGATCAGCAAGGTGACCGGCGCGTTCCAGGGCAGGATGATCGCGCTGACGCCCGCGGGCTCTTTCCACAGCTCGGAGATCGCGCCCGGCGCGGTTTCAATGCTGCGGCTATAGATCAGGCGGGCCAAACCGGCGTAATAGCGCAGCTCGGAGACACCCGCCATGATCTCGCCTTCCGCTTCCTTGCGGATCTTGCCGTTCAGCGTGACCATCCAGTCGGCAATCTCCGGCATCCGCTGCTCAAGCCGGTCCGCAAAGGCCAGCATGACCTCGGCCCGCAAACGCGGCGAGCGGCGCCAGGCCGACTGATAAAAAGCCTGTTTGGCCCCGGCAATGGCCGCTTCCATATCGGCCAATGAACCATCGCAGGTTTCCGCCACGATTTCCGACGTGGCCGGGTTCATGCAGGGAATTCTTTTTTTCTCCGCAAGACCTTCCGTCCAGACCCCATCAATATAGTGTTTTGCCAAGACCATCTTGTTTCCTCTTTGTTCGGTTGCGCAGGGGCGCGGTCTTATTGCCTTTCCCCTGATCCAATAAGTATGTAAAGCTCCCTTGCACTTGTGAAATGATCATTTCTGATAGGTCATATACTTAACGACATAGGGTTTAATGGTTACCCCTCAGTTGGGGCGTTTTCGGCAAGGCCGAGGGGTGAAGAGAGACGCATGGACTGGACCGAGAAAATCCGACTCAAGCATTTGAGCTTTTTGCTCAGTCTGCAGGAAACAAACAATCTGAGCCTGACGGCAAAAGCGCTCAACACCACGCAGCCGGGCGTGTCCAAGTGGTTGAAAGAGCTGGAATCGGAAATGGGGGTCATTCTGTTCGAACGACATTCGCGCGGCATGTTCCCGACCCGGCATGGGCAAGTGCTGATCGCCCATGCCAAGCGCATTGTTTCCAACCTGGATCGCGCCAGCAAAGACATGCAGGCGTTGAAAGAAGGGGCCTGGGCCAAGGTGGTGATCGGCACGTCCGGTTCCGCGGCGGCTTCCACCCTGCCTCATGCCGTGACCTTGTTGATGGAAGAACAGGCGGACCTGAACATCGAACTGTTCGAAGATACGCTTGACCGCCTGCTCCCGCGTCTGGTCCAAGGAGAGTTGGATCTGATCGTGGCGCGCACTTGGGAGGGCGCGCTGGACGTTGACGTTGCCACCGAGGAGCTGTTCGAAGAGGTCCTGAGCGTACTGGCCCGGCATGACCACCCGGTGTTCGACCTGGCCAGCATCCAGTGGCAGGACCTGCTGCAATACCCGTGGCTGCTGCCCACGCCGGACAGCACCGTGCGCGCCGCCTTTGACCGCTCGATCAGCCTGGCGGGCTGGGCCGCCCCGCCGCACCAGATCATTTCCAATTCGGTCATCTCCAACCTGGCCATTGCTCGGCGCAGCCTGGCCCTGTTCACGCTGTCGCAGCGCTCGGGGCGCAGCCTGTTCGACCTGTCCCGAATCCGGGAAGTTCCGATTTCATTGACGCACAAAGAGCCGATTACGCTATATTGGAGGAAGAACACGATCGACAGCCGCAGCTTGGCACTGACCAAGAACGCCTTGCGCCGGGCCGCCCACCTGAATCAGGCCGCGCTCCCTCCCCCGACTTGATCTAGACCAAAAGAAATCCGTCTAGCACATACCCCAATTACAAAAAGAGGTAATATGGGATATGGACCCTGTCATTGATCGGGGCAAAATACCTGACTAGAACCGTTAGACCATGCGTTGGCATGGCGCTATCTCAAGGAGAGTCGTCACATGAAAATCAAATGTCTAGCCCTCGCACTGCTGGCCAGTGCTTCCATGCCTGCTTTTGCCGCTGACTGCGCAACCACGGTCGAGGCCAATGACAAGATGCAGTTCAACGTCAAGTCCATTGAGATCCCCAAGTCCTGCAAAAGCTTTGACGTCACGCTGAAGCACACCGGCAAGCTCCCGAAACAAGCCATGGGCCACAACATTGTCGTGACCAGCAATGCGGATTTCAACGGTGTGAGCACGGACGGCATCAAGGCTGGCGCCGCAGCTGACTACGTCAAGGCTGGCGACACCCGCATCATCGCTCACTCCAAAATGATTGGCGGCGGTGAAACCACGCAGTTCAGCATTCCCGTTGACAAGATCAAGGCAGGTGAAAGCTACACCTTCTTCTGCTCCTTCCCAGGCCACGCGGGCTTGATGAAAGGCACGCTGAAGCTGGGTTCCTGATCCCGCTTTCGCGAGAAAAAACCCACGGTTCACGCCGTGGGTTTTTTTGTCGCCGGGCCGCTCCCAAGACAAAAAGCGCCCTCCTTGGGAGGGCAGCAAGCCGAAGGCGCAGCGTGGGAGGTTTTTTTGTCGCCGGGCCGCTCCCAAGACAAAAAGCGC
>JBAYOI010000015.1:0-24425 GCA_041678365.1 Pigmentiphaga sp.
GCGCGTTCTCTCGATCAAGCACATGCGGGATATCCCGCTGATCCTGGCGGGCGTACCCGGTTCTGGCATCCGGTCGCAGCTGGACATGGCCGCGCAAAACGCGGGATTGCGCTTGAATCAGGTCATCGAAGTCGGCTCACATGACGTGGCCCGCAGTTTGGTGGAGGCCGGTCTGGGATGGACCGTGCACTTTGCGGCGCCCGTGCAGGAAAGCATTGCGTCCGGCGTGCTCCGTGCCGTGCCAATCCAAGGCCTGCGCTTGAGGCGCTCACTGGCACAGGCGGTGGAAAGACCGATTTCCCGGGCCACCCAAGTTGTGATGGAGGTGATGAGAGACGTTGCGATCTCAATGGTGGCGCAAAAGCAGTGGCCGCATAGTGAGCCGCTGACCAGCCGGGATCAAGCCCATTAAGGTTGCCCAAAAACGGCTGGGCTCAAGAACTGGCTACCTGCCTGGGCAGCGGTTCATACCGGAATCGGTTCTTGCCGGCATGCTTGGCCGCATACATGGCGGAATCCGCATGGGACACCAGCGCGACCGCATCGTCGCCATGACGCGGGTACACGGCGCCGCCCACGCTGGCGGATACCCGTACCGTGGCGCGTTCCAGCACATAAGGTTCGGCCAGGGCCGCGATGATTTTGTTGGCCACGGATTCGCCATCGCGCTCCGCACTGATGGCGGCCAGCACAATACCGAATTCATCGCCGCCAAAGCGCGCCACCGTGTCTTCGGCGCGCACACAGTTTTTCAGGCGCATTGCCACTTGCTGCAACAGTTCGTCCCCAGCGGGGTGTCCATAGCTGTCATTGACGTCCTTGAAGCCATCCAGGTCCAGATAGAGCACCGCGGTCAGCCGGTTGTGCCGCCGGGCGGATTCAAGCGCCTGCGCCAGCCGGTCCTTGAACATGACCCGGTTCGGCAAGCCCGTCAACGCATCATGCAAGGCATTGTGCGAAAGGCGCGCTTCCAGATCCTTGCGGGACGTGATGTCTTGCACCACGGCAACCAGAAAATCGGGCTTGCCCCGAGCGTCCTTCACCACGCCCAGCGCTTCACAAACCCAGACGATGGAGCCGTCTTTGCGGCGATAGGGCTTCTCTATTTCCGGCGAGAACGTCAGCGAGGATTTGCTCAGGCGGTCTTTCAGAAACTTGCGGGCGGCACGGTGGTTTTCACGGTCGCTGAGATCGTAAATGCTGTGCGTGAACAGCTCGTTCTGACAGTAGCCCAGCATGCTGCAAAATTTGTCATTGGCCCGCAGGATGCGGCCGTCCGGCGCAATGTGGGCAATGCCCATGGCCGCCTGATGGAACGTGGCCCGGTACAGCGCCTCGCTTGACTGCAGGGCTTGCGCCGCTTTGCGCTGGCGCGACAGCATCAGCACCAGCAAGGCGGCAAACACCAGTAAAACCACGCTTGAGCTGGCAGCCGCCGCCAGATAGTAGGTCCGCCGTTGCCAGACCGGCGCCAACTCCTCCTCAAACGCGGTCCCCACCGTCACCATCAGCGGATAACCTTCCAGCATCCGATAGCTGATCACGCGGGCGACGCCATCAATGGCCCTGCCGTCATCAACAAAACCGCCTTCCGGCACGACTTTCTGGTTCTGGAACCAGCTCAGGTTGTCCGCTTTCATGCCAAAGCTGTTTGCGCCGCCAATTTTCTGCGCGCGCATCACCCCGTCCAGGCCGGTCAGCTCCAGCAGACCTTGGCTGCCCAGGTCCGCATGACGGTAGAAATCCGTGAAGCTGTCGGGTTCGACCGACATCACCACCACGCCGCCAAAGCTGCCGTCGGGGCGGGTGATGCGCAGGGACATCGGGATGCGCCAACTGTTCGATACGCGGCCCAGCACGGGCTGGTTCACGAACAGCACGTCAGCGCCATTGGCTTCGCGCTGGGCGACGAAGAAGGCCCGATCCGAATAGTTGACCTGGCTGGTCCCGTCCTGGCTGCTGTAAATGATGGCGCCGGTTTCATCCACCACGCTGATGATGGTGAACATGGCCTCTCGAATGACCCCTTTCTCAACCCATTGGTTAAGGTCCAACTGTCCTTGCTGAAGGTATTGATCGCGGACGAAGCTGGCCACCTGCTCCGCCGCTTTCAGGGTCCGGAACACCTGCTGCTCAAACGCGATGGCCAGATTCGAATTCGACTTCATGGCAGCCAGAACGGCCTGAGCCCGCTCCGATGCAACACGCTGCACCGTAGTCAGCCAGATTCCAGCAATAGTCACCACGCAGATTGCCGCGACGATCAGATTCAGATGTTTTCCGATGCGGTGCTGCCAGAGCGTCATCGCATAGCTCTCTATGACTTGTAAACAGAAAGGTGTCAGAGGAGTTCCGCAGGACGCTCCCCTTTCCACGTACGCGCAGAAAACCGGACTTATGCCGTGCCGTCCTCCGTGTTAAAGGCGTGACGTAACAATAAGCCCGTGTTTTTACGAGTATTTGAAACAAACAGTATAAATTACTTCAGTGCGTATCCCGTTTGCTTGATTCTATCCCAGCCATACGAACAGCCTATCAGCGTTGACCCCCACAAGGCGTGACGACACAGACCAGCGGCGCTTACCATGGGCAAGGTGCCGCTGGCCCGAATTGCCGCGTTGTATTGTTATTCGTTCCCGGCAGGAAATAGTCGGCGTTCGCGGATCGCTTGCGCCGGACCGATGGCCTCGGCGCACAGCCGGGCCAGTTGCAACAATGACGCGTCGGCGCCCCGGCGCGCCACCAGTTGAATCCCCACCGGGAGCCCGGCCCGGCCTAGGCCCACCGGCAGCGCGACGCACGGGACATGCAGCGCCGTCCACATGGCATTGAACGTCATGGGCCCATCGGACGCCAGGCCATGCGGCGCTTCTCCCGGCGCGGGCGGCGTCAGGACCAGGTCCAGGCCCTGGTCGAACAACGCGTCAAAATCGCACCGCCGTTGCGCGGCGGCATCCCGCGCCGCGATCAGCGTGGCCATATCCACTCCGGGCACATTTTCCACCAACAGCCGCAATTCCTCATGGAGTTGGTGGGGGTATTGGAGATAAATGTCCAGCATCGATACGCGGCCTTCTCCTCTCATAATGTAGCGGTGCGTCAACGTCAAGGTATTGAACGGTTCCGGCAAACTCAGCGTTTCCACCACGGCGCCCGCCTCACTGAGCAGGGTGGCAGCCGCCATCAGCGCCGCCTCGCCGCTGTCTTCCAGGTCGGCCTCATTCGGTCCCCGGCACAGGCCGATGCGCACGCCCTTGAGATCCGCGCGTGGCGGCATCGGCGCCGGCAGCAGACGAAAGGCCTGGGCCACCAGGGCCAGATCATCCACGGAACGCCCATACCACCCAATGGTGTCGAGCGTTGGCGAGTACATTTTCGCGCCTTCATTGCTGACCGCGCCATGGGTCGGCTTCAAGGCATAAATACCGTTGTAGGCGGCGGGGCGGATCAAGGAGCCGCCCGTCTGCGTGCCGAAGGCCAGCGGCACCATGCGGTCCCCCACCGCCGCCGCGGATCCGGACGAGGAGCCGCCCGGCGTGTGCGCCGGATGGCGGGCGTTGCAGGTAGGAGCTTTCCTGCCCGCGGCGGCAAATTCAGCGGTTTCAGTCTTGCCCAGTATCTGCGCGCCCTGGCTGCGGGCCACCGCTATGCAGGCCGCGTCCTTGCCCACGCGATGCCCGATATAAATGGGCGAGTTATGACCCGTCGGCATATCGAAAGTGTTGATCACATCCTTGACCCCGACAGGCAGGCCATGCAAGCGGCCGCGCGGCGGGTTCTTATCGAGTTCGCGGGCGTTTCTCAGGACCTGGTCCCGATCAATGAAGCTCCAGGCCCGGATCAGCGCCTCCCTCTCGTCAATGCGTGCCAGACAGGAACGCGCCAGCTCTTCGCAGGACAGCTTTTTCGAAGCGATCAGTCGCGCCGCTTGCGCTGCGCTGAGTTCGTACGGTTGCATACACCGCCTCCTTGAATACGAGAGAAGACTAACGGGCAAGTCGCAGCTAGCTTAGGGGAAGGCCTGGAGGGAATCAATCGCTCCAGGCCGTTTTCCCTATCGATTTCATACATACGCGGCATGATGAAAATCCATTTGTCGCTATCCGGGGCGCGGCTCTACGCTTGCAGAAAACGGTGAGCGCCGTGGAGACAGCAATGACGATTCCTCAACTAGACGCCACAGTCAGGCAGCGGGTGTTCGAGCGCATGTTGTTGATGCGTCGCCTCGAAGAGGGCGTGTTCGAACTCGCTGACCGAGGCGCGATGGTCGGCCACTTTCACGTCTATATTGGCCAGGAGGCCACCGGTGCCGCCGTGCTGGACGCAGCGGGTCCGGATGAACTGCTGCTGACCACCCACCGCAATCACGGCCATCTGGTCGGACGCGGCGCGGAGCCGCGCCGACTGCTGGCCGAGTTCCTGGGCCGGGAAGGCGGTTTGAATCGCGGGCGCGGCGGCACCTTGCACGCCACCGACCGCGCGCTCGGCTTTCTTCAGACCTCGGCCATTGTTGGCGGCATTGTCCCGCTGGCCATCGGCGCCGCCTACACGCTGAAGAATCAGAACAAGGCGGCGGCGGTCATCGCTTTTTTTGGCGACGGGGCGCTGGAGGAAGGCTATGTGTTCGAAGCCTTCAATATCGCGGCCCTGTGGAAGCTGCCGATCGTGTTCGTTTGCGAGAACAACAGCGTCGGGGCTGTCGGCCAGCAAGGCGGCGGCTACAACACCTCGGTCAGCGCCAGCACCCAGTTCACCGCCATCCCCAAGGTCTTCGGCATCGAAACCCGGGTCTTTCTGGACGGCAACGACGTGGACGGCATCCGCCATGCCGCCTCGGAAGCCCTGCAACGGGCACGCCAGGGCCTGGGCCCGACCTTCATTGAAACCGTCACCACCCGCTGGCCCGGCAGCCAGCCGCTGTGGCCCGAACTGGCAACCGGTGTCACCAATCTGGCGGTGGCCCTTGGCGGCGCCCGCGCCGAAGGCGAGCATGCCGACTGGATCGCGCATCAGGACCCCGTGCTGCGCGTTGCGCGTGAACTGCTGGATCAGGGCGTCAGTGCCGCCACCCTGGACGCGCTGGATGCCGCGATCCGCCAGCGCATCAGTGAGGCCATCGACTTCGCCCTGCACAGCCCCGACCCGCAGCCCGCCACCGCCGCCGACTATCTCTTTGCCCAAGGACAATGATGCAACGCATGACTTTCGCAGACGCGATCATCGATGGCCTGTGCCACGCTCTCCGCAGCGACGACTCGGTTTCCCTGATCGGCAGCGCCTTGCTGGGCCTGGGGCCGCACCGGCGCAAAGTGGACCGCATCAAACAGCAGTTTCCCGGCCGCCTGCTGGATGGCCCCACCTCGGAAGCCGCGCTGGCGGGCCTGGGCGCGGGCGCGGCCATGGCGGGCGGGCGGCCTTTTGTTGATCTGGGCACGGCCAGCTTCGCCCTGCTGGCCATGCCGCAAATCGTCAATGAAGCGGCGGTGGCGCATTCCATGTCCGGCGGACAGATCACCGCACCGGTGGTCTATCACATGCTGCATGGGGTACGCGGCGGCGGCGGCGCCCAGCACAGCACCAGTCCACAGGCCCTGTTCTGGAACAGCCCCGGCCTGCAAATCGTGCTGCCCGCCAGTCCGCGCGACGCCAAGGGATTGATTCGTCATGCATTCAAGACCAACAGTCCCACCGTCATCCTCAATCATGCAAAACTGATGCCTATTGAGGAAGACGTGCCGACCGGGGACTTCGACATCCCCTTCGGCCAGGCCGACATCAAGCGGGCGGGCCGAGACATCACGATTGTTGCCACCTCCCATCTGGTCCAGCTTGCGCTGGAAGCGGCGCGCACGCTGTCCGGATCGGGCATTGAGGTTGAAGTCCTTGACCTGCGCACGCTCTGCCCGCTGGATGAAGACGCTCTGCTTGCGTCGGTGTCCCGCACCGGCCGCCTGCTGGTGGTGGACGAATGCCCCTTGCGTTGCGGTCCCGCCTCGGAGATTGCGGCCACCGTGGCCGAGCGGGCCTGGTCCAGCCTGAAACAGGCGCCCCAGCGCCTGACCCGCGCCGATGCGCCGATTCCGTGCAGCGCCGTGCTGGAAGCGGCGCTGACCCCGGATGCCGAGAAAATCGTGCAGCGGGTCATGCAAATGATGCGTTGAACAGAGGATTGCTCCAGCATGCCATCATCCCCCTTTCCCCCGTCCCCCCTCACCGCTGACGCGCTCAGCGCCATCTACCGGCAAATGGTGCTGATCCGGCGTTTTGAGGAACAAGTCCAGCGTTTCGCGCGGAGCGGCCTGACAGCGGGCTTGGTGCACCTGTGTTCAGGCCAGGAAGCCACGGCGGTTGGCGTCTGCCACCTCATGCGGCCCGATGATTATCTGGCCAGCAGCCATCGCGGACACGGCCACAGCCTGGCCAAGGGCATGCGGCCTGACCGGCTGATGGCCGAAATCCTGGGCAAAGCGGACGGTTATTGCGGCGGACGCGGCGGCTCGATGCACGTCAGCGACCCCGCCCTTGGCCATCTCGGCACCAACGGCATCGTTGGCGGCGGCATCCCGCTGGCGGCGGGCGCGGCGCTGGCCGCCCGGCAGGCGGGGACGCGGCAGCTGGCCGTGTGCTTTTTCGGCGATGGCGCCTTGAACCAGGGGATCACCTTTGAAGTCATGAACATGGCCGCCCTCTGGAAACTGCCGGTGGTTTTCGTGTGTGAAAACAACGGCTATGGCGAGTACACGGCGCTTGAAGACGTCACCGCGGGCAGCCGCCTGGCGGCGCGCGGCGAGGTCTTTGACATTGACACCCGGGAGGTGGACGGCATGAACGTCCTGGACGTCCTGCGGACGGTTGAGCAGGCCTTTGCGCGGGCCCGGTCCGGCGGCGGCCCATCCTTGCTGATTGCCCATACCTACCGCTACAGCGGCCATCATGTCAACGATCAACAAGACTACAAAGCCGCAGACGACATCGAGCAATGGCAACAGAAAGATCCGATCCAACAGTTCAAGCGCCATCTACTTGAGCAAGGGCTGGCCAGCGCCGCAACGCTCGACGCCCTTGAGCAAGCCGTCGCGCAAGACATCCAGGCCGCCGCCGATTTCGCCAAAGCCGCCGCCGATCCCAGCCCCGAATCCTTGAGCACACATGTCTATGCGGAATGAAACCCTCACCTACCGGGCCGCCATCATCGAGGCGCTGCAGCAGGCCATGCGAACCGATCCCAACGTCTTCCTGATGGGCGAGGACATCGGCGCCGCGGGCGGCGTGTTCCTGCAAACCGAAGGTCTGTTTGACGAGTTCGGCGCGCAGCGCGTCATTGACACGCCCATTTCAGAGTCAGGCGCCTTCGGCATGGCCGTCGGCGCGGCCATGGCGGGCCAGCGGCCGGTCTTTGAAGTCATGTTCGGCGACTTCATCACCTTGATCATGGATCAACTGGTCAATCAGGCCGCCAAAATCCACTATATGTCGAACGGCGGCTGGCGCGTCCCGCTAGTGGTCCGCACCACCATGGGGGTGGGCGCCAACCTCGGGCCACAACATTCGCAAAGCCTGTACGCGTGGGCCGCGCACGTGCCGGGCCTGAAAGTCGTGCTGCCCGCCACCCCCGCCGACGCCAAGGGGCTGTTCACCGCCGCCCTCCGCGACAACAACCCGGTGCTGATTTTCGAAGATCGCCTGCTTTATGGCAGCAAAGGCCCCGTTCCCGAGGGCGAACACGTGGTGCCGCTCGGCCAGGCGGCCGTGGTACGGGAAGGCAAGGACGTGACGATTGTTGCCTTGGGCCGCATGCTCGCCCATGCCTTGCAGGCGGCTGACCGCTTGGCCGAGCAAGGCATTTCCGCCGAGGTGATCGACCCGCGCACCGTGCTTCCGCTGGATAAAGCCACGCTGCTGCGTTCCTTGCGCCGGACCCATCGCGCGCTGATTGTGGATGGCGCGAGCCGCAGCTTTGGCGTCAGCGGAGAAATCGCGGCCATGCTGTCAGAAGAAGCCTTTGATTGGCTTGACGCGCCGGTCATGCGGCTGGCGGCGCGGGATCTGCCGATCCCCATCAGCAAAACGCTGGAGCCGCTGATTCAGCCCGATGTCCGACAAATCGTGGAAGCGGTGCAACAACTGGTGCACGGTGATCAGGAGCCCCACATTGACTGACATCATCATGCCCGCCCTGTCACCCACCATGACCGAGGGCGCCATTATTGCGTGGCACAAACAGCCGGGCGAAGCGGTCCACACCGGCGACCTGCTGCTGGAGATTGAAACCGATAAAACCGTGATCGAAGTGGAGGCCAGCGCCAGCGGCCTGCTGGGCGAACATCGGTACCCCGCCGGCGCGCAAGGCGTGCCGGTCGGCGCCTGTTTGGCGGTGCTGCATGCGGAATCCGTGGGTGCCAGCGCCGACGCCAAGCCGGTGGAATCATCCGAGGCCGAGCGCCGCGAAACCCGCCCAGCATCGGCGGCCCCGTCTTCCGCCGCTGAAGCGGAACGCCGCCCCGCCAGCCCGCTGGCCCGTCGGCTGGCCAAGGAAAACGGTTTGTCGCTGGCACAGATCCCCGGCACCGGACCCGGCGGCCGCATTGTGGAAGCCGACGTCCTGCGTGCCGCGGGCCGGTCCGCGCAAACCGCCGCACCCGCCTTCAAGACCGTCCCGCACCGTCCCATGCGGCGCGCCATTGCCGAACGCCTGACGCAATCCGCGCAAACCATTCCCCAGTTCCAGCTCAGCATGGATTGCGAACTCGATGCCCTGCTGTTGCTGAAAGCCACACTGAACACCGAAGGCCACCCGTTCACGCTGAACGACTTTCTCATCAAGGCCTGCGCCCACGCCCTGGTGCAGGTGCCTGCCGCCAATGCCTCATGGACTGACGAGGCCATGCTGCTGCATGCCAACGCGGACATCGCCGTGGCGGTTGCGGTGCCGAACGGACTGGTCACACCCATCATTGCCAAGGCGCAAGACAAAAGCCTGCACCACATTGCCGAAGAGATGCGGCAACTCGCCAGCCTGGCGCGGCAAGGACGGCTGGTCCCGGCGCAATACCAAGGAGGCACGTTCTCCCTGTCCAATCTCGGCACATGGGGCGTACGCAGTTTCACGGCCCTGGTCAATCCTCCCCAAGCCTGCATTCTTGCGGTCGGCGCGGCACGGCAACAAGCGGTGGTCCGCCAGGGCGCCATCGTGCCCGCGCAGCTAATGACGTGTACATTATCGGCTGACCATCGTGTCATTGACGGCGCGCAAGCTGCGGCATTCCTGTCCGCCGTCAGGCAGGCACTGGAAGCACCGGACGCCTTGCTCCTCTGAAACAAGAACTTTGCGCCGGGGTCGTCCCGCACCCGGAGGAGACGCATTGAGCAAGCTAGATGTTCAACGGCTCGACCTCAATTTATTGAAGGTCTATCTCGCCTTGATGGAAGAAGGCAGCGTCACCGAAGTGGGTGAACGCCTGGGACTGGCGCAGTCATCGATCAGCCATGCCCTGGCCCGCCTGCGCGCCACCTTTGACAACCCCATGTTCGTCAGAACCACCCATGGCATGCGCCCGACGCCGCTGGCCCTGTCTTTGCTCGAACCGGTCAGGCAGGCACTGGATGGCTTGCAAATGGCGCTGGACGCCACCGAACCCTTCGACCCAAGGGTCTCAACACGTGAATTCAAGCTGCTGATGCCGGATATTGTCGAGTTTCTGGTCATGCCGCGCCTGCTGCGCTGGATTCATCAGGAGAACCTCACGATACGCGTCGTGTCCAACCGCAATCCGCTGCGTACCCCCCAACCGCTGCGCACCTACCGGGATGCGCTGGAAGCCTCCCAGGCGGACCTGGCCATCAGCGTCCTGCCGGACAAGCACCGGGATTTTGTGCAGCGGCTCCTGTTCGAGGATGCCCTGGCCTGCGTCATGAGCAGCCGCAATCCGCTGGCAAACCATCTCACGCTGGACAGCTACCTGGATGCCCCGCATCTGGTCGTGGCTCCGCCCGCCACCGGCGACAGCCTGATCAAGCGGGCTTTGGGCCGACATGCCTCCAGGCGTCGAATCGCCAGTTCCGCGCCGAACCACTTGGTTGCTTTGTTTGCCCTGACCAACACCGACATGCTGGCGGCGCTGCCGCTTGCCGCGGCGGAATTGTTCGCCAAGGCGGCCGACCTGACCGCGGTGCCGTTGCCGTTCAAGGTGGACCCGATTCCGGTCCGCATGTTCTGGCATCGCGCCCTGCATGACGATGCGGGCTGCCGATGGTTGCGGACGGCGCTGGCGGATTTGTTCACCACGCCGCCGCTGGCGGACGTCGCGCCAGGAACACGCGACGCCGCCCGCTGAAGCGCCTAGTCAACCATCGCATTGGCGGCGCGAATCACTTCCGCCCATTGCTTGCGCTCTTCCGTCATGAATCGCGCGGCCTCAGCCGGGCTGTTGCCCACCGCTTCCATGGCGCCCATCGCATCAAGGCGCTGCACAATATCCGGCTGTTTCAAGGCCTCCGCAACCGCCGCCGAGACTTCATTCACAATAGCGTCGGGCGTTCCCGGCGGCGCGGCCATGCCCCACCACGGCGCCACCACGTAATCAGGCAGGATCTCCTTCATCGCGGGCACGTTCGGCAGTTTCTCATTGCGCTTCTCCGTCAGCACAGCCAAGGCGCGCAGCTTGCCCGCCTCAATATGCGCCAGGCTGCTGCTCAGGTCCAGGAACATGACGTCAACCTGTCCGCCCAGCAGATCATTGATGCCCGAAGGATTGCTTTTATACGGAATGTGGGTCAGCTTGACGCCCGCCTGCGTATTGAACAGCTCGGTGGCCAAATGCGGCGAGCTGCCCGGTCCAGCGGAGGCATAGTTCAGCTTGCCCGGGTTGGCCTTGGCGTACGCAATCAGCTCGGCCACGTTCTTGGCGGGCACGCCGGGGTGGACCACCATCACCATCGGCACCTTGACCACGACCGTGATCGGCACCAGCGCGTCCGGATCGTAGGACAGCTTGCGGTAGAGGCTCTTGTTCACCACCAGAGAACCTTGAGGCGTGAACAATAAGGTATGGCCGTCCGGTTTGGCGCTGAACACGGCCTCGGTGCCGATGTTCTGCGCATTGCCCGGCCGGTTTTCAACCACGACGGTCTGATTCCATCGGGTGCGCAGCTTTTCGGCAATCTGGCGCGCCAGGATATCAGGACCGCCCCCAGCGCCTGAAGGCACGACCAAGGTAACGGGTTGGCTTGGGTATTTTTGTGCAACGGCCTGGGGTGCCGCCGCGGTCAAAGCCGCCAGGAAAACTGCAAAATGAGTGGTATATCGCATGTCTCCTCACCTCTTCAGGGATTGGTGCAATCGAGTGTATCAGCGCACCTGTGCAGCCCAAATTGGTTTCATGCATTGCGCATATCAAGCTTGTGCATGAAGGAAACGGCAATGAAAGCGCTTTGCCCTCACACGCCCAGGCGGGCGTCGAACGACCAGCGCCGCAGCTTGGTCACGCGCAAGGCCTGGCTATCCTTGTGCTCGGGATTGATCAAGATATTGAACTCTTCCGGAACGATGACGGAAGGAACCTGCATCAATGCCGTCCGCGCCTGCCGCAGCCAGTCGTCACCGGCATCCAGGCTGACCAGGCCCGCGGGCAAGGCATCCCAGCCAATATTTTTTTCTGGTTCGAATACGGTTCGGCTGTTCCAGACCTTCAGCGGGATGTCCAGGCGGACCAGATAGCGATTCAGCGGCAGCCCGCCCAGCTCCAGATGCGCCAAGGTTTCCAACACGGCCAGTGAAATGCTGCCCGCCGCATACACAAGCGGCGTGCCCTTACGGTTCCAGCGCCCGCCGGTCAGTCTTGCCCCTTCACCCGTCAGGGCATCCGCCGTGTAATAAGGGGTATCAGCGGCCACTCTCCACACCGACACCGCTTTCGCGGCGCTCAAACGTAAGCTCCGCTCTGCGCCGTGGCCAGCAGGCGGGCGATCAGATCACGGCCTTCCGCGGTATTCATCAACGCAGCGGGCTTGCGGCCGCCCAGCGCCATCAAGGGCCGCTCAAGCCAGTCCGCAAACCACTGCGCCGCATCAAAACCTTCCGGCTGGCCGGACTCATCCACCATGGTCTGGACTTGACCGATCAACTTTGCCGCCGCCACCAGGCGTTCGCTCTGATCCGCCGACAAGCGTTCTTTCTTCTGCAGCTTGCGGTCAAGCGTGGTCAAGGCCAGGCCCAGCATCTTGGCCACCGATTCCCGGCTGCGCCGCATGGACTGCGCGACTTTGGTAAACGCCTCCGCTTCAACGCCTGTATTGATGAAGGAAATCCGGTCAAGCGGCTCCATCCGGTAGACATCGGCGAAGTTCAGCTCGCGGGGCAGCGCGGGCTCGGACAAGGTATGCGCAGGCACAGACCGCGAGCCCTCAACAACACGGAAAATACCCGGTGCGGATGAGTTCGGGCCACGGCCCGGTCCGGTGCTTTTTTGCGTTTTTTTGCGCGGAGCACGGGTTTTGACTTCAGCAAGGGCTTCCATAAATCCTCCACTTGATATTTTATAATACCCCATTTGGAAATTTCTTCCTAACCCGGCCTGCTGAACCCCGCGCTAACTTACCTGGACGCCCGGCTCTCCCGCCATCAGTTCACCGATCACCGCCGCCTGCTCAAAACCCTCGGCGTGGAAGTGCTCCAGCACCTGGGCGGCGGTCTCCGCGGCGCAAGCTACCAACAGCCCGCCCGAGGTCTGCGGATCACACAGCAAGGCGCGCTGGGCGTCATTGATGCCGGACGCCAACGCGATGGCGCCGCCGTAAGACGCCCAGTTACGGTCCGATGCGCCGGTGACCACACCTTGCTCGGCCAGCGCCTGCACGCCGTCCAGCCAAGGCAGATCAGCCAATCGCAGCCGTGCGCTCAAGCCGGAAGCCCGGGCGACCTCCCAGGTATGTCCCAGCAGGCCGAAGCCCGTTACGTCCGTCATGGCATGCACGCCGGGCAGCTTGCCCAGCTGCACGCCCGGCGTGTTCAAACGGGTCGTGCTCGCTATCATGGCCCGATAGCCGTTGGCATCCAGGATGTTTTTCTTCAGCGCCGCCGACAACACGCCTACCCCGAGCCCCTTGCCCAGGATCAGCACGTCACCGGCTTTGGCATCAGCATTGCGCTTGATGTGATCGGGATGGGCCAGGCCCATGGCCGCCAGCCCATAAATGGGCTCGACGGAATCAATCGAATGGCCGCCCGCCACCGGAATGCCCGCTTCCGCGCACACCGATGCGCCGCCCTGCAAAATCCCGGCGATGTCCGCCTTTGGCAGAACGTTGATTGGCATGCCGACCAGCGCCAGGGCCAGAATGGGCGCACCGCCCATCGCGTAAATATCGGACAGGGCATTGGTGGCGGCAATCCGGCCGAAGTCAAAGGGATCATCAACGATCGGCATGAAGAAATCCGTGGTGGCAATCAGCGCCTGCTGATCATTGAGACGGTAGACCGCGGCGTCATCGGCGGTTTCATTGCCGACCATCAGCGCGGCGTACGGCTGGGCGGCAGGCATGCCCGCCAACAATTCCGACAAAATGCCCGGCGCAATTTTGCAGCCGCAGCCGCCGCCGTGGGAAAGCGAGGTCAAACGAGGGGCATCTGGCGTGGATACGGCTTCCAGCATGGTCTAGCACTCCTGCAAGAGGGGAAAAACATAGGGCTTATGGTAACTGAGTATCGGTTTCCCTGGCGTCGCCTCGCACCGTGCCCGCCCATGGAACCCGTTCATGGTGCATCGGCGCGCACCCACTTGGCTCCCGCCGCTCCCCGTTTGTTTGTAAACCGGTGCTCCCGCTTCCGCCGCCGGGCATTCCCCCCTTCGACAAAAACTGGCACGGCACTTGCTTAACTCCAAGCAGGCGCCCGTACACGGCCCGCGTGCCATCACGTTGCCCCAACGAAGCCATTTGCCCGCTACCGATATGGACTGAACATGAAACCTGTTGATAAATCCACGCTTTCCGAATTACGCGGTGCTACTGTCCAAACGCCCATGAATACCCAACGACGCCAATGGCTGGGGAAAACAGCCAAGGCGGCAACCGGGCTGGGGGTACTCTCCTTGGCGGCTCCGCTGCTCCAGGCCACCGCATGGGCCGCCGGCTCGGACGCCCCGGAAAAATCCGAAGTGAAAGTCGGGTTCATCCCGCTGACCGATTGCGCCTCTATCGTCATGGCCTCGGTCATGGGTTTTGACAAGAAGCACGGCGTAAAAATCATTCCCACCAAGGAAGCCTCATGGGCTGGCGTGCGTGACAAGCTCATCAACGGCGACCTGGATTTCGCTCACGTCCTGTACGGCCTGATTTACGGCGTGCACCTGGGAACGTCCGGCCCCCAGAAAAACATGGCCGTCCTGATGAACCTCAATCAAAACGGCCAGGCCATCACGCTATCCAGGCAGTTGCGGGAAGCGGGCATCGTCGATGGCGAGTCGCTGAAAAAGAAAATGGCCAGCGACTCCCGCCAATACACGTTTGCGGAAACGTTTCCCACCGGCACGCATGCCATGTGGCTGAATTACTGGCTGGCCGCACATGGCATCGACCCGCTTAAGGCGGCGCGCGTGATCACCGTGCCGCCACCGCAAATGGTGGCCAATATGCGTATTGGCAACATGGACGGCTATTGCGTCGGGGAACCGTGGAATGCGCGTGCCATCGCGGACGGTCTTGGATTCTCCGCCGCGACCTCGCAAGACATCTGGAACGACCACCCTGAAAAAGTCCTGGGCACCCGCGCCGAATTCATCGAGCAATATCCCAACACGGCCCGTGCCGTCACCGCCGCCATTCTGGAGGCGGGCCGATGGATAGACAGCTCGCCCGACAATATCCGCAAAACGGCGGAAATCATTGCCGCCAAAGCGTATGTCAACGCCAGTAGCCGCTTTATTGTGGACCGCATGCTGGGTCAGTACACCAACGGCCTGGGCAGAACGTGGACCGATGAACATCCGATGCGTTTTTATGGCGACGGCGCCGCGAACTTTCCCTATCTGAGCGATGGCATGTGGTTCCTGACGCAGCACAAGCGCTGGGGGCTCTTGAAGCAGCATCCCGACTACTTGGCCGTGGCCCGGCAGATCAATCGCATCGACCTCTACAAGCAAGCGGCTGCCGCAGCCGGTACCGCGCTCCCGACATCGGAATCACGCTCCAGCAAGCTGATGGACGGCATCCTGTGGGATGGCCGAGATCCCGCCGCCTACGCCGACGGCTTCACCATTGACGCATCCAGCCAGGTGTCCTCATGAGCGTATCCATCGACTCCCCAGCCGCTGTCCTGACCCGGTCATTCTGGCGGCACAAAACTGAGCAGATATTGGTCGCGTGCGCCGGTCCTCTCACAGGCTTTGTCTTACTGCTGCTGGTCTGGCAAGCGATTTCTCTGCAAATCAACGATATTCCCGGGCCCGGCCCCACGTTCGAGGCGGCAGCCACACTGTTCAAGCACCCGTTCTACAACAACGGGCCAAACGATCTTGGCATCGGCTGGAACATCCTGGCCTCGCTGGAGCGTGTCACGATGGGATTTCTACTGGCCGCTGCGGTCGGCATCCCCATGGGCTTTGCCATTGGCCGCTACGCCGCCTTGAATGCGATCACCTCCCCCTTGATCAGCCTGCTCCGTCCGGTGTCACCGCTGGCATGGCTGCCGCTGGGCCTGCTTTTGTTCCAGGCCGCCAACCCGGCCGCTGTCTGGACGATTTTCATCTGCTCGATCTGGCCCATCATCATCAATACCGCCGATGGCGTCAAACACGTCCCGCAAGACTATTTAAACGTCGCCCGCGTGCTGAACCTGTCTGAATGGAAAGTCTTCAGGCGCATTCTCCTGCCCGCCGTCCTGCCCTACCTGCTGACGGGTATCCGGCTCTCCATCGGCACGGCGTGGCTGGTCATTGTTGCCGCCGAAATGCTCACCGGTGGCACGGGCATTGGCTTCTGGCTCTGGGACGAATGGAACAACCTGAACGTCGCCCACATTCTTATCGCGATTTTCATCATCGGCATCGTCGGCCTGACCCTTGACCTGGCCCTGCTGGCCCTGGGTCGCCGCTATAGCCACAGCGAGAATTGACACCATGGAAAAATTCGTCAGCATTGAATACGTTGGACAAACGTTCACCAGCAGGAAAGGCGCCTTTGTTGCCCTGCAAGACATCAACCTGTCGATCCATCAAGGCGAGTTCATCTCTCTGATCGGGCACTCCGGCTGCGGCAAGTCCACCCTGTTGAATCTGATTGCGGGCATCACCCGTCCTACCGTCGGGGTGTTGCTGTGCGCAGGCAAGGAGATCAGCGGCCCAGGGCCAGATCGGGCCGTGGTATTCCAGAACCACTCGCTCCTGCCGTGGCTGACCTGTTTTCATAATGTCTATCTGGCTGTTGAAAGCGTGTTCAGCGCCACGGAACCCGTCAATCAGCTGAAGGAACGCACCATCGCGGCGCTGAATCTGGTCGGGTTGGGCCATGCCGAGCAGAAATTTCCCAAAGAAATTTCCGGCGGCATGAAACAGCGGGTGGGCATTGCCAGGGCGCTGGCCATTGAACCCAAAGTCCTGCTGATGGATGAACCCTTCGGGGCACTTGACTCGCTGACACGCGCGCATTTGCAAGACGAACTCTTGCATATTGTTGCCGCCACCCGGACCACGACCGTCATGGTGACGCACGACGTCGATGAAGCCGTCTTGCTGTCTGACCGCATTGTCATGTTGAGCAACGGACCGGCCGCCACGATAGGAGAAATCCTGGAGGTTCCGCTGGCCCGGCCACGCCATCGCGTCGCCCTGGCCAACCACCCGGACTACCTGGCCCGCCGCGCCGCCGTCGTGAATTTCCTTCATCAGCGCCACCGCAATCCCAATGCCGCGACGGTCAACCCGCCAGCAGACACGGACCTGACCTTGGACCACCTCTCTACGGAAGATGCGTAATGAAAAAGCTGAAACTTGTCGTCGTCGGCAATGGCATGGCCGGCATCCGAACCATCGAAGAGCTGATCAAACTGGCCCCGGGCCTGTATGACATCACGGTGTTCGGGTCGGAACCCTACCCCAACTACAACCGGATCCTTTTATCGCCGGTGCTGACCGGCGAGCAAACCGTCCAGGACATCATCCTGAATGACCTCAGTTGGTATGAGGACAACCATATCCATCTTCACCTCAACCGCACGATCACGAAAATCCATCGTCACCGGAAAGCGGTCGAGGCCGACGACGGCACGGTCGTCGAATACGACCGGCTGTTGCTGGCAACCGGATCAAATCCCTTTGTCTTGCCCGTTCCGGGCCATGATCTGCAAGGCGTCATCACCTTTCGCGACATACGCGACGTCAATCTGATGATCTCGGCCGCGGCCCAGCACCAGCGCGCCGTCGTGATAGGCGGCGGCCTGCTGGGCCTGGAAGCCGCCAATGGCCTGGTTACCCGTGGCATGAAAGTATCCGTCGTCCATCTGGGCGCGACGCTGCTTGATCGCCAGCTCGATGGCACCGCTGCCCGGCTGCTGCAAACCAGCCTGGAAGCACGCGGCCTTGAGTTCCTGATGAATCATCAGACCCAAGCCATCCTGGGCGACCAGAACGGCGCCGTCACCGGCATACGTTTCAGCGACGGTTCGGAACGGGCCACCGATCTGGTCGTCATGGCGGTTGGCATCCGGCCCAACACCGAACTGGCGGAGCAAGCGGGCATCTATACCGATCGAGGCATTGTCGTCAACGATACGCTGCAAACCTACGATCCCAGTATTTACGCGGTGGGGGAATGCGTGTCGCACCGGGGCACGACCTACGGTCTGGTTGCCCCCCTGTTTGAGCAGGCCAAAGTGGCCGCCAACCATCTGGCGCAATTCGGTATTGGGCGCTATGCCGGCAGCACCACCTCGACCAAACTGAAAGTCACGGGCATTGATGTATTCTCCGCCGGTGACTTCACCGGCGGAGAACACACCGAAGCCATCACCCTGGCCGACCCCGTCGGCGGGGTCTACAAAAAACTCGTCATCAAGGACGACAAGGTGGTTGGCGCCTGCCTCTATGGCGATACGGTCGACGGCGCCTGGTATTTCCGCCTCATCCGCGAGTCCAAATCAATCAGTGAACTGCGTGAGCAATTGATGTTCGGCGAAAGCGCGATCGCCGACAAGAGCCACGCCGACGAAAACAGTGCGGCGGCCATGCCGGACAGCACCGAGGTCTGCGGCTGCAACGGGGTTTGCAAAGGCACGATTGTCCAGGCCATTCGTGAAAAGGGATTGTTCACCGTTGATGAAATAAAAAAGCACACCAAGGCCTCCAGCTCCTGCGGCTCATGCGTCGGCCTGGTCGAACAGATACTGATCAACTGCGTAGGCGGCGCGGCCGACATCAAGCCGAAATCCGAAAAACCCCTCTGCGCCTGCACCGACTATACCCACGGCCAGGTGCGCAAGGCCATCAGGGAACAGCATTTGACCTCGATCGCGGCCACCCTGCATTTCCTTGAATGGCGCACGCCGGACGGCTGCGCGACCTGCCGCCCGGCGCTGAATTATTACCTCACCTCGACCTGGCCCGGCGAAGCGAAAGACGACGCGCAGTCCCATCTGGTCAATGAAAGAGTGCACGCCAACATCCAGAAGGACGGCACCTATTCGGTCGTGCCCCGCATGTGGGGCGGCGTCACCAACCCCGCCGAACTGCGCCGCATTGCCGATGTTGCCGACAAATACCAGGTACCGCTGGTCAAGGTCACGGGCGGCCAGCGCATTGACTTGCTGGGCATCAAGAAAGAAGACCTGCCCAGCGTCTGGAAGGACCTGGACATGCCGTCGGGCCATGCCTACGGCAAGACCCTGAGGACGGTCAAAACCTGCGTCGGCAAGGAATTTTGCCGGTTTGGCACGCAAAACTCCACCGCTATGGGCATTGACCTGGAAAAAGAACTGGTGGGCATGACCAGCCCGCACAAGGTCAAGCTGGCGGTATCGGGCTGCCCGCGCAACTGCGCTGAATCCGGCATCAAGGATATTGGCATTATTGCCGTCGATTCCGGCTGGGAACTCTACGTCGGCGGCAATGGCGGCATCAAGACGGAAGTGGCGCAATTCTTCGTCAAAGTACAGACCCACGATGAAGTGCTGGAGTACTGCGGCGCCTTCTTGCAGCTGTATCGCGAAGAGGCCTTCTACCTGGAGCGCACCTGCCATTACCTGGACCGTGTCGGCCTGGAGCATGCCAAGTTGAACGTGGTCCAGGACAGCGCCAACCGGGCGGAGCTGTATGCCCGCCTGAAGTTTGCGCTGTCGTTTGAAACCGATCCCTGGGCCGAGCGCATCGCCGCCACCCCCGCCCGCCGCGAATTTGAACCCCTTACTGTCTAGGCCCGCCATGAGCACCACCCTTACCCCTTGCCAATGGACCGCTATTTGCCCTATTGATGACATCCCGGTCCGGGGTGCGCGCATTGTACGGCGCGCCCACGCCGACGACATCGCGGTTTTCAAAGCGTCGGACAACCATATTTTTGCCGTGGTCGACCGGTGCCCGCATCAGGGCGGTCCCCTGTCGTCCGGCCTGGTCCACGGACACGCCGTCACCTGCCCGCTGCACAGTTGGTCCATCAACCTTGAAAACGGGCAGGCGCAGGCCCCCGACGAAGGCTGCGCACGGACCCTGCGCGTGAAGGTCGAGGATGGGCACGTGTACCTGAACCTGAGCGGGTGCTAGCATGAAGGCCGACGACGCCCCGCAACCTCAGCGCGCTTCGGACACCGTCGCGTCGGTGTGCTGCTACTGCGGTACGGGTTGCGGCGTACAGATCCATACCCAGGACCAACGTGTCGTGCGCGTTACCGGCGACACCGCTCACCCGTCGAGCCTGGGCAAACTGTGCAGCAAAGGCATGACGCTTGCCGCGACGGTGCGCCATGATGAAAGCCGGATCCTGTCGGCACAATGGCGTCCCGAAAAAAACGCCCCGCGCCAACCGATCGCCGTTGAAGACGCCTTCAACATCGCCGCTCAAAAGCTGGCACAGGTCATTGAACAGGACGGTCCCGACGCGCTCGGCTTTTACCTGTCGGGACAGTTGCTGACCGAAGACTACGCCGTTTTCAACAAGCTGGCGCGTGGACTGGTTGGCACCAACAACATCGACACCAACTCGCGCCTGTGCATGTCCAGCGCCGTGATGGGCTACAAGCTCACGCTTGGCGCCGACGCGCCCCCGGCCTGCTACGACGATCTGGACCATGCCGACACCGTGTTGATCGCGGGTTCCAATATGGCCTATGCGCATCCCGTGCTGTTTCGCCGTCTTGAAGCCGCCAAGGCAAAGCGCCCCGGGATGAAAATCATCGTCATCGATCCTCGCCGCACCGACACTTGTGCGATTGCCGACTTGCATCTGGCAATTTCGCCAGGCACCGATGTCGCCCTCTTTCACGCCCTGCTGAATGTACTGATCTGGGACGAGCTGATCGATGGCAACTACATCGACCAGCACACGGAGGGCTTTGCCGCGCTCAAGCAACGCGTGCACGAATTCACGCCTCGGTCCGTGCAGGCTATTTGCGGCGTTCCCGCCGCCGACATCATCCAGTGCGCGCGCTGGTTCGGCCAGGCCGGATCGGCGCTGTCACTCTACACCATGGGTTTGAACCAATCGAGCAGCGGCACCGATAAAAATGCGGCCTTGATCCATCTACACCTGGCGACCGGGCAAATCGGCAAGCCCGGCGCCGGTCCCTTTTCGCTCACCGGCCAGCCCAATGCCATGGGCGGCCGGGAAGCCGGTGGGATGGCCACGCTGCTGCCCGGTCACCGCGACCCTCGCGACGCCAGCCATCGCGCCGAAGTCGCAGCCTTGTGGGGGGTGCCAACGTTGCCTGCCACGCCCGGCCTTGCCGCGCTGGACCTGTTCGATGCGGTCTTGAGCGGCCAGGTCAAAGTTCTGTGGATCGCCGCCACCAATCCCGCGCAATCCTTGCCCAATCAGGCCAAAGTGCGCGCCGCGCTGCAAAAGGCCGAGCTGGTCATTGTCCAGGAAGCGTTCGCCAATACGGAAACCCTGGCCTATGCCGACCTTGTTTTACCCGCCGCCACCTGGCCTGAAAAAGCGGGCACCGTCACCAACTCCGAACGCCGGATAAGCCGCGTGCGCGCCGCGATCGCGCCCCCCGGACAAGCCCTGCCGGACTGGCAACTGGTTTGCGCCATTGCAAAAAAGCTGGCGGCCCGGATTGCCCCGCACAAAGCCGCGCTATTCCATTACCGGGACGAAGCCGAAATCTTTGCCGAACACGCCGCCACCACAGCCGGTCGGGATCTGGACTATAGCGCGCTGGACTACCCACAATTGCATGCCCACGGCCCCCAGCAATGGCCTTATCAACAGCCCTCCTCGCGTTCAAGACGCCTCTATGAAGACGGCGTGTTTCCCACACCCAGCCAACGGGCCCGGTTCCTGGATATCGGCTATACCCCCGTGGCGGAAAGCGTATCGGCCCATTATTCCATCCGGCTCACCACCGGCCGTTTGCGCGACCAATGGCACACCATGAGCCGCACCGGCCTGGTGCCCGCCTTAACGCGGCATGCGGAAATGCCACAACTGCATCTGCACCCGGTGGATATGGCGCGCTTGAAACTGGCCGACCATGACATTGTCAAGATCAAATCCAAACGCGGTCACATCGTGTTGCCCGCGATCAGTGACGACGCCCTGAAACCGGGAAGCGGCTATCTCCCCATGCACTGGGGCAGCGGCTTCATTGCCGGTGACGGCATCAACGCGCTGGCCAATGACGTCTGCGACCCCCTCTCCTTCCAGCCGGAACTCAAGCACAGCGCGGTGCATATCGAAGCCATGAAGTATGCCTGGCAGGCCGCCGCCTGGATACAAGGCCCCATCAGCCCGCTGCGGCAGCAACTCAGACACTGGCTGGCGGCCTTTCCCTATGCCGTGATCGTGCCGACCGCCATTGGCGGCGAAGGGCTGCGCCTGCATGTTGCGGCCCCTGAAAAACCGGATCCCGGCCTGCTGCAACAACTGATCCACGAACTGAACCTGGACCAGGCCGATCTGACCTTTGACGACCCAGCACGCGGGCGGGTACGCCGCATCTTGCGCCACGGCAATCAGCTCCGGGCTTTCCTGCTTGCGGGCGATACGCGCGCGCACAATGCGCTGCTGCGCTGGGCCGATACCCAGCAGCCCCCAGACAACATCAGCCACGTTCTGATGGGCCGAGGTACGGAGATCGCGCGCGCGCGCATCGTGTGCACCTGCGAAAACGTCACCGACCAGGCGCTTGAACAAGCCATTGCCGCCGGTCATGGCCTGGAGCAACTCAAGGCAACGCTCAGATGCGGCACCGGCTGCGGCTCGTGCGTGCCGCAAATCAAACAGATGATTCAACGCAACACAACAATGGAACCCGCGGCATGACAACACTGCCCCACCTCCACCCCGCTTCTCCCGCTGGCATGGTTTGGCTGATCGGCGCAGGCCCCGGCGATCCGGAGCTGATGACCGTCAAAGCGCAGCGCGTGCTGACAACCTGCACGATCTGGCTGGTTGACGACCTGGTCGGTCCGGGCGTGCTGGCCTTGGCCAGTCCCGCAACCCAGATCATCAAGGTCGGGAAACGCGGAGGATGCCCGTCCACCTCGCAGTCCTTCATCTTGCGGCTCATGGCCCGCTATGCCCGCCAGGGGCACACGGTCGCCCGCCTGAAAGGCGGCGACCCCTTCATCTTCGGCCGGGGCGGGGAGGAAATGGAATGGCTCAAGCGCCAGGGCATACGCGTCGACAGCATCAGCGGCATTACCGCGGGACTGGCCGTCGGCAGCGCCTTGGGGCTGCCGCTGACCCACCGCAACCTGGCGCGCGGCGTCACGCTGGTGACCGCCCACACGGCCGACGGCACCCGGCCCGACTGGCGCGCGCTAGCCCAAAGCGGGCTGACCATCGTGTGCTACATGGGCATCGGCCAGATTGACGCCCTGAGTGCGGAATGGCGGGCCGCCGGTTTTCCGGACACGCTGCCGGTGGCGGTGATCCAGCAAGTCAGTTGCGCCTCACAACGGCACCTCAACACGACGCTGAAAGACCTGGCCGCCGATGTCCTGGCGCACGGCATGGCCAGCCCGGCGGTCATGGTTCTGGGCGAAGTGGTCAAGCATCAACAGCGGCTGTCCGACATCGGCGCAGGCCGCGCGGTGGCTTGTTGAAGAGGGGGGCCTCCCACGCGGCGCCTTCGGCTTGCTGCCCTCCCGAGGAGGGCGCTAACAAAAAATGGCGGAAAGCAGTAGGAGTCGAACCTACCTGGGAACGTCTAACGCCCCCAACTGGGTTTGAAGCCCAGCCATGCCACCGGACATGCATGCCTTCCTTAGTTTCCTAGTGTTGCACCGCTATGATAGCCGGTGCCAAAAATCCACGCCATGCTTTCGCGGCACGTGCTTGTCTCGCAAGCGTCGCGTATAGCCTGCGCGATCGAAAAACTCGAGAATCTGGATGCTGCGTTTGCGTCCGAGCCCGGTACGGTCCCGGAACTGCGCGGCGGCAATGCCTGCTTCCGTGCCCAACTCGTCAACCAGTTCGGCCAGTTGAACAACTTGCTCACGATGCAAGAATAAATCCTTGACCACCTGATAAAGCTCACCGCTGCGCAACAACTTCAGCAACACCTGCCGAACCTGCTGTTCGGGCTCATTCACGGCATTGGCCAGATTCCTGACCCAGGACGGCTCGAAGCCCGCCGCCCGTATCAGCGGAATCAATTGCCCGGCCAGCGCTTCCTCCTCCGCGCCCAGCGTGACGGCATGCCCCGCCTTGTGCAGCCAGGGTCCGTTCCGCGCCGCCTGCCCGCTCTCGATCAAATGATCGCACAGCGCCCGCCACAAGGCCTCGGGCGCATTCGGCATGGCCATGCGCTTCAAGCGGGCTTCATCAATGCCGGGTTCGTCCGGCCAGCGTTGATGAAAGTCCTGCAGCACCTGCAAAACCCGTTCCAGCAAACCCTCCAGTTTTTCTTGAAGAATCAATGTCCTGGCCTGCGCAGCGCCTACCCACACGGCGCCTGCTGGCAACGACGGCATCGGCACGCGCTGCATGAACCGCATGACTTGCGCTTCGCCCAGGCCCCACGGCGCATGCAGCAGCAGACCCGGCCAGTCCTGCTCGCCCAACAGGCGTTCGACCGACCGCAGCCACGCCACTTTCCCTCTTCCAGAAAATGCGCGCTTGGCGCTTCCAGCAGGCATTGCTCAGCGCTTCCCCTTGGGCCGAGGCGCTTGTCATCGATCAGCCGAAACTTATTGGCGCCACGCATTTCTAATAAGATTCGCTGCACGCTTTTTGCCAGAATCTCCTCGTGAAGAAACCCGGCCCCTTACCGGAAC